>JALWDV010000197.1 GCA_027036755.1 Anaerolineae bacterium | reverse complement strand
TGGTGCAACTGACGATTTGCAGCGATACGGGCGCTCTGGCGACGGCTGAATGCGAGAACAGGCGTCAGGAATACTTCAAGGCGGATCAGCTACCGCCTGCGCCCGGGCGCGTGACGCCCGCCCCCACGCCCGCAGGGTAGCGGGCAAAGCATAGTTGATTGTGTCATGCTGAGGAGTGACAACGACGAAGCATCTCCTCGGTTGCAGCAATTCCAAACTTAGAATCCGCAAGTGGCAAGGAGGCGATTTCACCCCTCCCGGCCTCCTTTTGCCCCCACCCCGACCCTCCCCCGATACTCGCTGCGCTCGTGTTCGGGGGAGGGAGACGCCCATCTGCTGCACATATTGGTAAAACGAAGGGTTCCCCCCTGCAAGGCGTCAGCCGAAGCGGGAGGAGGCCGGGAGGGGGGCTTGTTGCCGAACCAAATTTGAAATTGCTGAAGGAGGAGATTCTTCGCTTCGCTCAGAATGACACACATGAGCGCGACGCTCCTCTCAACTCGTTTGGATACACAAAAAAAGAAAAGCCCCCCGGCGTTCAGCCGAAGGGCTCGATATGCTTGGCAGTGTGCAATGGCTCGTAACTACTAAGGTGTAGCCACCACTTTTTGCCACGAAGACACGAAGAAAGGCGAAGGCGCGAAGTATTTTTCTTTATTTTTCCTTCGTGTCTTCGAAAAACCTCGAGCCTTCGTGGCTTTTTGAGGCTTAAAGTCGAGTACGTTAGCAGTTACAATGGCTCAGTGCAAAAATCCCAGCGGATTGCGCTGAACATTGCGATAACGGATCTCGAAGTGAAGATGCGGGCCGGTGCTACGCCCGGTGCTGCCCACCGAGCCGATGCGCACGCCCTGGGCCACCGAATCGCCCACGCGGACGAAGATGGCGCTGAGATGGGCGTAGTACGTGCGATAGCCGTTGCCATGATCGATGATGACCAGATTGCCGTAGCCGGTGCGATCCCAGCCGGCAAAAACCACATAGCCAGAATCGGAGGCCACCACAGGAGAGCCCAGCCAGGCGCCGATATCAATCGCCCGATGACCATTCCAAAAGCCCTGGGTGATGTAACCGCTGGCCGGCCAGACAAAGGAGCCGCTCCCCTTCTTTGCGTTTTTGGGAATTGGGCCTTGATAAACGCTGACCACGCGAGGCACATAAGGCTTTTCGCCGCCCGGAATAATGAGATGCTCGCCGGGCGTCAGCGCCGCATCCGCGCTATCAAGATGATTCCACTCGAAATTGACGATGTCCTCGATCTTGACCTTGTATTTTTTTGCGATCTTGGCCAGCGTGTCGCCCTTCTTGATCTTGTGATAAACGCCATCCACCGGCAGAATGACGAGCTTGTCGCCGATGCGCAGCATATCGGGATTTTGCTCCAGGGTGGGATTCGACCACATGATGGTCTCCGGCTTGATGTTGAATTTCTCCGCGATGCCGAAAACCGTATCCCCGGGCTGCACTTCGTAGGTGAGGATGTCGGTGCGCGGGCGATGGGGAATGGTGGTGAAAGGCGCCGCCGATCGCACCAATGGCCCGCCCGATTTCACCGACGACCCGCCGTAAGCGGCCACGCTCACCACGGCCTCGGGCGTGGGCGTGGGAGCCGCGTCAGGCAAGACGAGAGCGTTGGACATCCGCCATTCCGGCGGCTGAAGTTGCGTCAGCGCCAAAACGCCGATGATGACGAGAACGAGAGCGATATGAGAAGCCAGACGCAGCGGCGACATGGCCTTGAGATCGAAGTCGGCGAAAGCGGCCAAATGCCGGGATGCCGCATGATAGAAACGCGCCAACACTGACGCCTCGGCGTCATGGTCGGCGGGAGGATTATTTTCTTGCATAATATGTTTGCGAGGACTTGCGCGAGAGGAGGCGAGAAGTTGGGGAAATTCCTCAGGATTCAGACAAGTGACGCCCGGCGATTATAGCACGATCCGACATTTGCGCCCAAATAAGATGAATGTTTTTTCATTCAATCGCAGCAGAGAGGGACGCGGAATCGGGATTATCGGGCACGCGGGGCAGAAAGATGGTGAAAGTGGCCCCCTGGCCCGGCTCGCTTTCCACCTCGATGTAGCCGCCGTGCATCTCGATCACGCGCTGGACGATGGCCAGGCCCAGGCCGAAACTCTGCGACTGAGTGGTGTAAAGGGGCTCGAAGATGAGCTGCAGGTCCTCGGGCGGGATGCCCGGGCCGGAATCGCTGATGGAAAAGGCCACGCCCGCGGGCTGGGGCGTCAGCTTGATGGCAATCTCCCCGCCCTCCTTCACGGCCTGGAAGGCGTTGTGAAGCAAATGGTGAATGACAAGCCGTATCTTGTCGGGATCCGCCTGGATGGGCGGAAAAACGGGCGGCTGCTGGATGGAGAGTTTGACGTTCTCGGAGATGCGGGTGCGGGCCAGCTCCTGCGCCAGGATGTCATCCAGATTGACCGGCTTGATGTGCAGATCGGTGAGGCCAGCGTATTCCTTGAGTCCTTCGGTCATGCGAAGCGCCGCCTGCACCTGGCTGTGAAGCTTCCGGATGGATTGGGGATTTTGCAGAATCTGATCGGGGTTTTGCAGAATCCCTCCGATCTCCTCCAGGGGATCGCGCAGCGATTTGCTCAATTGCTCCGCAATTCGCCCCACCGTGCTCAGACGCTCCATGCGCCGGGTCTGATGTTGCACCTGATAGAGCAGATTGCGGTTCTGCTCCAGCTCTTGCAGGGTGTAGAGCAACTGGGCTCGGGTCTGCAAAAGCGCCTCCTCGGTCTGATAAAGATAGACCACCAACGACTCGATAAGCGCGTTGATGATGAGCAACACCACGGCAAGGGCCGCGGTCAGCGTCAACAAAAGCTCCCGCGGAATCGCCAATGGCAGATAAATGCGGCCGGCGGCGATGAGGCCCAGATAGATGCCGAAGATAGCAAGAATGCTGAGGGTGACGAGGCCGTTGAAGCCCGCCCGAGTGACGATAAGCCCCCCGGCGATGCTCAGGGGAATAGTCAGAAACCAGGGAACGAAGGTGATGGAGCCCCAGGCGAAATCGAACGCGATGAGCAAAATGGTGGCGAAAATCAATTGCAGATAGGTGCTGGCGGTCGGCCAGCGCATGACCGCCCCCCAATAAATCAACAATCCCGCCATATCCAGGGCCAGCACCCCGGCCGCGGCCATGCCCTGAAACGTGGGGATGAGCTGCATCAGCACCAACGTTAGCAGCACCGCATCGACGGCCAGCCGCACGATCACATAGACTTTGGCCCGACCGCGCGCAACGGCCTTTTCATCTGTCTGGATAAGTTCCTGCGTTGGAAAAGACATAATCGACGCGAATGAGCGAATCAACGAGACGCGCCCGCCGGATCCGAGCGCTGACGCAGGCGCTTTTCGAAATCGGGGAAAACGATACGCGCAGTCAGATTGACGCTGAGCGGAGCGACTGAGACGACGCGATCAACGGCGAAGGCATAGATGTCGGAATCGGGCTCCACCCGACTGGCGTCCACCTGCACCTCGTAATCCATCACCGAGGGCTCCTCGGGGCGATTGCGATGGGTGGGCAGTGAGATGTAGTAGGGAAATCGGCTCTGACGGGTCAATCGCCAGGGGGTTTCGGCGGTGGCGGTGGCGGGAATGTCGATCTTGAGGACAGAGACATCCTCGGGCCAGGGCGTGGAGGTCAGCGCCAGGCGAGCGAATGTGCGCAGCCAATGGCGGGCTGCCCGCCAATCCACGTCTTGCCCATGATTATAGTGGTATTCCTTTTTCGTCTCCAACGAAACCGCCAGCGAGGGAATGCCCATGTCGCCGCCCTGCAAGGCCGCGCCCACCGTGCCCGACACCATGGTGCTGTTGCCCAGATTTTCGCCATAGTTGACGCCGCTGACCACCAGCGAGGGCGTGCGCCCGGCGCAATCCAGCACGCCATAGAGCACGCACTGCGCGGGCGAGCCATCCAGATGATAGGCGTGATAAAGCCGCCCGTCATGTTCCAGCTTGATGGGATAAATGCGCCCGTCGAAGGTGGGCGGCAGGCTGCGAGACATGCCCGTCTGCTGCCGGGTGGGTGCTATAATCAATAATTCACCCAGATCGGCCAGGGCTTCGATAGCCGCATGAAGGCCGGGTGAATGAATGCCATCGTCATTGGTGACGAGGATAAGTGGTCGTTCCATATTGAGAAAATCGCCGAACGGATTCGGTGGAAAAAACGGTAACTGCTAAGGCCGTTTTCGTTTGAATTAACCTGACAGGTTCTTTTGGCTACGATTCAGAGCCTTGCACGCTTCGTTGCTGGCTGAAAATCGCACATTCCGCCGCCATGGTTACGGGAACCTGTCAGGTTTGAGCAAAAAAAGACAACCAACTGGCATACGTTAGCAGTTACAAAAAACGTCTTATTGAGTAGGACGATCCTTTATCAGTCCATCGCAGCTTTGATGACGCTCAGGATAGTTCGACAATGTCAAATTCCCTCCAAATACATCCAGCAATTTCAAATTTTGTCTGGTGACAAGCCCCCCTCCCGGCCTCCCCCCGCTTCGGCTGACGCCTTGCAGGGGGAGGAGCCGCTGGTTTGCCAACCTGTTTGGCAGATGGACGTCTCCCTCCCCCGAACACGAGCGCAGCGAGTATCGGGGGAGGGAG
>JALWDV010000196.1 GCA_027036755.1 Anaerolineae bacterium | reverse complement strand
ACGCTACATAAGGCCTCATAACGCCACATGACGCCAAGTAACCCCACATTACGTCACATAACGTCACATAACGGCACATAACGTCAAATAACGCCAAAAAAGCCACATAACGCCACATAACGCCATATAACGCTTAATAACGCCAAATAACCAACCTAACGCCACGTAACGCCACATAACGCCACATAACGCCTCATAACGCCACATAACGCCACAACAAGCCACATAGCGCCACAAAACGTTACATACCGCCATATAACGCCAAATAACGTCAAACAACGTCACATAACGTCACACAACGTCAAATAACGTCAAAAAACGCCACATAACGCCACATAACGAAACGCAACGCAACATAACGCCAAATAACGCCAGAGAACGTCAAGTCACGTCACGTAACGCTACATAAGGCCACGTAATGCCACATAACGCCACATAACGCCACAGAGCGTCTCATGACGCCATATAATGCCTCATAACGCCACATAACTCCAAATAACCCCCCATTACGTCACATAATGTCACATAACGGCACATAACGTTAAATAACGCCAAAAAACGCCACATAACGCCACATAACGCCATATAACGCTAAATAACGCCAAATAACCCCACCTAACGTCACATAACGTCACATAACGGCACATAACGTCAAATAACGCCACATAACCCCACATAACGTCAAGCAACGTGAAATAACGTCACACATCGTCAAATGACGTCAAAAAACGCCACATAACGCCACATAACGCCAAGTAACGCCACATAACGCCACATAACGCCACAAAACGCCAAATAACGCCAAATACCGCCCCACAACGCCACATAGCGCCACAAAACCCCACATAAGGCCACATGACGCCACATAGCGCCTCATGACGCCATATAATGCCTCATAACGCCACATAACGCTTCATACCGCCACATAACCCCACATAACGTCAAACAACGTCACATAACGACACAACGTCAAATAACGTCAAAAAACGCCACATAACGCCACATAACGCCAGGTAACGCCACATAACGCCACATAACGCCACAAAACGCCAAATAACGCCAAATAACGCCACAAAACGCAACATAGCGCCACAAAACCCCACATAACGCCACATAACGCCACATAACGCCACATAACACCAAATATCGCCAGAGAACGTCAAGTCACGTCACATAACACTACATAAGGCCACATAACGCCACATAAAGCCACATAACGCCAAATAACGCCTCATGACGCCATACAATGCCTCATAACGCCACATAACGCCAAAGAACCCCACATTACGTCACATAACGTAACATAACGTCACATAACGTCAAATAACGCCAGAAAACGTCACATAACGTCACACAACGTCAAATAACGTCAAAAAACGCAACATAACGCCATATAAGGCCACATAACGCCACATAGCGCCACATAACGTTACATACCGCCACATAACCCCACATAACGTCAAACAACGTTAAATAACGTCACACAACGTCAAATGA
>JALWDV010000195.1 GCA_027036755.1 Anaerolineae bacterium | reverse complement strand
CCTCTATGCTCACCCAAGCCCAAGCCCTCCTTCCCGAACTCAAACGCATTCGCCGTCATCTGCACCAGTGGCCCGAGCTTTCCTTTCAGGAATATGAGACCGGCGCGTTCGTGGCCAAGACCCTGCACGATCTGGGCATCGCCCATGAGACCGAGGCGGCCCGCACCGGCGTGATCGGCTATCTGGGCCGGGGCGACGGCCCCACCATCGCCCTGCGCGCGGATATGGACGCGCTGCCCATCGATGAGGAGAACGACATTCCCTACAAATCCCGGCGACCGGGCGTGATGCACGCCTGCGGGCATGATGCGCACACCACCATGCTTCTGGGCGCGGCCATGCTGCTCAAGCAGGTGGAGGATCAAATCCCGGGCCGGATCAAGCTCATCTTCCAGCCTGCAGAAGAGATCATCGGCGGCGATGGGTACAGCGGCGCCAAGCTGATGGTGGAGGAGGGCGTGGTGGACGATGTGGACGCCATCATCGGCATCCACATGGATCCCACCCTGCCTGTGGGCTCGGTGGGCGTGCGCCCGGGCCCGATGATGGCCGCGGCCGATCGCATCGTCATCGACATCCTGGGCAAGAAAGCGCATGGCGCTTACGCCTACCTGGGCGCCGACGCCATCGTGCTGGCCGCACAGGTGATCATGGCCGCCCAGACCCTGGTCTCCCGGCGCATTCCCGCGGTGAAGGAAGGCGTGGTCACCTTCGGTGAAATTCACGGCGGCGTGCGCGAAAACATCATCAGCGACCGGGTGACGCTGACGGGCACGGTGCGCAGCTTCGATCCCGCCATCCGGGATCAGTTGGAGAAGGAGCTGGAGGAGGTGGTGTCCATCGTGCAGAAGATGGGCGGGGATTACAGCTATCGCTACTTCCGCGGCAATCCCGCTGTCATCAACGATGGTCAGCTCACCGGTTTTTTGGCCCGCATCGCCGGGCAGGTGCTGGGGCCGGATAAGGTGCTGGAGGCGGCCAAGACCACGGGCGCGGAGGATTTCTCCTGGTACATGCTGCGCACCCGGGGCGCATTCATGCGGGTGGGCGCCAAAAGCCCCCATTGGCCCGAGCCTCGCCCCTTGCACACCCCCACCTTCGATATCGACGAATCCGCTATGGTCGTGGGCGCGTCCGTCATCGCCCAAAGCGCCCTGCAATGGCTGAAGGAATACGACCCCGAGCGCTGGCCCCGGGTGGCGTCGCTGCGGGAATGAGGAGGTTTTTTGACACTTTGTAAAAATAGTAATACTATTATTGCAGGATGAGCATGAAAAGTGTGACCAAGTTTGTCGAGCGCACTGTTTTCCCCGACATTCTGGCCTGGCTGGATGAGCGGGAGATTATCGTCATTACCGGCGCGCGCCAAACGGGCAAGACGACGCTCCTGAATAAACTGAAAGATCATTTGGCCGGAAGCCGTGTGGTCTATGTCAATTTTGAGTACTCCAGTCAGTTGGAGAACTTTTCTCAGTCTCCTGTTGATTTTGTGTCGCTACAATTGACAGAGACGGGCGTCACCTATTTTCTGTTCGATGAGTTTCAATATGTCGCCAATGCGGGCAAGCTACTAAAGCTGCTTTTCGACAGTTTTTCGGGGCGGGCGAAATTCATCGTCACGGGGTCTTCATCGCTGGAAATCAAGGAAATTGCAAGTTTTCTCGTTGGGCGCGCCGTATTTTTCGAGTTATATCCATTTTCTTTTGCCGAGTTTCTATCAGCCAAAGACGATAAACTCCACCGGCTGTGGAAGGCGAAGCATGGGGAGCTGCTCGAATTTTTGCATAACCCCGAAGTTCGTTCATTGGAACCCGAGTGGATTTTTCAGGATGAGATGACAGGCCGTTTCGAGGAATATGTCATCTACGGAGGGTATCCCGCCATTGCCTTGTCTTCTCCTGCATTGCGCGAGAAACGATTGGAATCGTTGATGGACACCTATGTGGAGAAAGATGTTGTCAATTTTCTTCGTGTCGGCAATGCGCTGGAATTCAAAAAATTAGTGCGCCTTCTTGCCCTTCAAATCGGAAATCTGCTCAACTTTGCTTCTTTGCAATCGGATGCAGGGTTGTCTTATCGCGAAGTGAGACGCTTTGTGGGGCTGCTGGAAAACACATTCATCGTCAACCTTCTTCGCCCTTACGCCACGAATCCCACCACCGAGATAAAAAAATCGCCCAAGGTTTATTTTGTTGATACAGGATTGAGAAATAGCCTTGTGGCCGACTTTCGTCCCCTGCAAATGCGTCCCGACAAAGGCGCAGTTGTGGAGAATTTCGTATTCAATCAATTGCTGCCTGGTCAAAGAAAAGACGATTTGCGTTTTTGGCGCACAAAGCAGGGTGCGGAAGTCGATTTCATTCTGACGGCGACGGGCCTGAAGAGGATTCCTGTCGAGGTCAAATTTCAGGCCTTATCGCATCCGTCACCGCCATCTGGTCTGACTCGATACATCAAGAAGTACCATCCGCAAAAGGCTGTTGTTTTGAATAGAAACTTGATAGCGAGGAGAACGATTCAATCAACGGATGTCCTTTTCTTCCCTTTGTTTTTCGCTTGATCATTGCGCATGTCCACCCCCATCTACGACTTTTCTGACGCCGTCGTCCTGGTCACTGGCGCAGGACGAGGCATTGGCTTCGCCATCGCCCGGGATTTCGCCCGCTTGGGCGCGACGGTCTATGTCAACGACATTGTCTCCGAGCGGGCCAGCCGCGCCGCGGCCGAGCTGCTCAAGCAGGGATATGACGCATTCGCCGCGCCGGGCGACGTGGCGGATCCCGAGCAGGTGGACTGGATTTTTCGCCACATCGACGAGCATCATGGCCGCATCGACGTGCTGGTGAACAACGCGGGCGTTGAGCCGGTCAGCTCCATCTTCGAGCATTCGCTGGAGGATTGGCAGCGCACGCTGGACGCCAATCTCACCGGCGCGTTTTTGTGCACGCAAAAGGCCGCGTTGCGGATGCGGGAGCTGGGCAAGGGGGCTATCATCAACATCGCCTCCATCGCCGGCAAGTCGCAGCCCCTGTATCTGCGTTCGGCCTATGCGGCCAGCAAGGCGGGCCTGGTGGGATTCACCAAAGAGGCGGCCCGGGAATTCGCGCCCTACGGCATCCGGGTGAACGCCATCGCCCCGGGCGTCATCGTCACGCCCATGACCGAGCATCTGCGAAACAATCCCGAGCAGATGGCCCGCTGGCGGGCCGAAATCCCCCTGGGCCGCCTGGGCCAGCCAGAGGAGGTGGCGGCTTTGTGTCTGTGGCTGGCTTCGGACGCGGCCAGCTATGTCACGGGCGTGGCCTGGCATGTGGACGGCGGCAAGAACATGGCGTAAAACGCCAGTGAGCAGTCAATCGATCTCTCAATCAGCAATTTCAGATTTGGCCTGGCGAAAAGCCCCCCTCCCGGCCTCCCCCCGCTTCGGCTGACGCCTTGCAGGGGGAGGAGCCCATCGCTTTGCCAATTTGTGTAGCAGATGGGCGTCTCCCTCCCCCGAACACGAGCGCAGCGAGCCAGCGCCGGGGGATGAAGTCCCCCGGCTAGAAACAGCGCCCCTGCGGGGCTAGCCGGATTTATCCGGCGCTGTTTTGTAGCCCGGCGACTTCATCCCCGGGCGGACGTGGCAAACGCTTCAACCGAAAAAGGACGCACCCCAATCAATTCAAGGAGTTCCCAAATGGACTACCAATACATCATCGTAGAAAAAATCGACGGCGTGGGCCTGGTGCGCTTCAATCGCCCCAAGGCGCTGAATGCGCTGAGCCCGGAGCTGATGGAGGAGTTGGGCGACGCCCTGCTGGCCTTCGACGCTGATCCCGAAGTGGGGGCCATTGTGCTCACCGGCAGCGAGCGGGCCTTTGCCGCGGGCGCCGACATCAAGGCCATGGCCAAGGCCAGCGCCACCGATATGCTCCTCAACGATCTCATCAGCAAGTGGGAGACCATCAATCACATCAAAAAGCCGGTGATTGCGGCAGTCAGCGGATATGCTCTGGGCGGCGGCTTCGAGTTAGCCATGGCTTGTGATATGATCACCGCCAGCGAAAGCGCCCAATTTGGCCAGCCCGAGATCAATCTGGGCATCATTCCCGGTTTTGGCGGCACCCAGCGTCTGACCCGGGCCGTGGGCAAGGCCCTGGCCATGGAGATGGTGCTGCTGGATCGACGTCTTTCGGCCGAGGAAGCCCGGCAATTCGGCCTGGTCAATCACGTTTATCCGGTGGAAACCTATCTGGATGAGACTCTGAAGCTGGCGAAGAAGCTGGCCCGTCAGGCTCCGGTGGCCGTGCGCCTGGGCAAAGAGGCTGTCGATAAGGCTTTCGAGCTCAGTCTGCGCGAGGGACTCGATTTCGAGCGTCGGGCCTTTCATCTGCTGTTCGCCACCGCAGACCAGAAGGAAGGCATGGCGGCCTTCATCGAAAAACGCCGCCCCAACTGGCAAGGCAAGTGAATTATTTCGGATTTGGGATTTCGGATTGCGAATTTCCAAATCCCCAATCCCAAATTCGAATTCCGGCATGGTTCATTTGCAGTAAAACCAGCTTGACAAATCGATCTGGCGCCGAGCCAGTTTTCCAGCACCTTGACAATTGAAAACAGGAAGATTCCTGTGATATTGATTGTTGGCCATTTAATCAAT
>JALWDV010000194.1 GCA_027036755.1 Anaerolineae bacterium | reverse complement strand
CGCCCCCTGCGTCAGCAAGGTTGTTGGAGTCGGCGAAGGCCGACTTCGTGGCGCAAAGCGCCTAAAGCGCCCGAGTTCACTCGGCCAGTGCGCCCGGCCAGCGCCAACTCATTTAGGACGCACCCAAATCCGGCTAGCCCCGCAGGGGCGTTGTTTCTAGCCGGGGGACTTTATCCCCCGGCGGGGGCGGCGGGCGCGAAGCGCCCCGGGCCTATAACCGGATTATTTTGCCAATGTTCATAGCGGGGGGAAGACCTCTCCGTCTATAAAAAACTTTGCAAACCAGCGGCTCCCTCCCCTGCAAAGGAGCGAAGCGACTGGCGGGGGAGGGCCGGGGTGGGGGCCAAGTCTAGCGGCCAGGGCTGCAAAACTGACGAACGCTGTCTTGAACGTTGGCTCAGCAGGCCTACCTTAGTTACCTTGCAGGCGAGGAGATTCCGCCTCCCTGCGGTCGTCGGAATGACGTAACGAGGGATTTTTCGGTATCGATGGAATGATCGCTGGTTGCCCAGGGTTGGCAAAGCCAACGTCGGGCGAGCAACAACGGGCGTCAAACGTAAAGCGTAAAACGTCAGGACATGGCGCATGACGTTTGACGTTTGACGGTATCGGCTTCCCGCGCCATCCTGGCCGCGAGGCATTTTCATCTGTCAGCGGAATGCGTCTCGCCATTCCCCGGCCCGTCCGCCGCAACCTCGATGACCGCGACCTGGCCCCCAACATCCAGAAAACAAAGATACGCCGCGGGCGTCTGGCTCAGGAAGGACGCCATCGCCCGGACGTAGCGCCGCACCTGCGCCTCGTATGACATCTCCTGAATCCGCGCCCTCATCGCCGCGGCATCGCGCACCCGATCCGTCTTGAAATCGACCAGGAACCAGCGCCCATTCTTCTGCCAGATGACGTCGATGACGCCTCGATCCACCCGCCCGGCGGCATCGGCGTAGGCGTAGGGATGCTCGTGAATGCGGCGATCTGCGGTGATGAGCTCGCACCACAAAGCGCTCTCCTGCAAGCGATTCAGCGTGCGTCGGGCCCGACGCAGCGCGTCGGCCAGCATCGCCTCATTGCTCACGCCCAGCCCGCGGGCGCTGGCCCGGAACCAACCATCGAAGCGGGGATCATCAGGAAAGCGCTCGATCTCGATGGCCCGGTGGATGAGCGCACCCACCAGCCACGAAGGCGCCCGCGCGCGCCGCTCCTTGGGCGGCACGACGCGCCACACCCGGCGTTCGGGCTTCTCCTCCGCGGCGCGCAACTTCTCGTCCAGCACTTCTACCCCGCCGTCAACCCGCGCCAGCATCCGAGGCTCGAAGCGGGGGGCGCGGGGCGCGGATTGGGGCGCGGATGGACGCGGCCCGGGCGTCCACTCGGGCCCGATCAGGGTGCAATGCACCGGCGTGGCGGAACCGGCCAGGGTGTAAACCTCGCGGCGAGCGTCCGTCACGGCCTCTTTCCATCCCGAAACATCCAGAGGAACGGCCTGGGCCAGCATCTCCAGCCAGCCCCGGGCGTCGGCGACGCCGCTGATCAGCAGGGCCTCCTGGGCGCGGGTGGCTGCCACATACAACAAACGCCGGTCTTCGGCCTCATCCTTGCCCGCCTCCACACGTTCGAGGGCCTCATACAGGACGGGTCCCTGTTTTTCGCCCGGAAGCGGCGGCAGCTTCCATGCTATCTGCCCGGCGGAAAGCAGCAGCCCGCTGCGCGAGCGCCCCCGATACGTGACATCGCCCAGGACGACGATGGGGAATTCCAGTCCCTTGGCCCGATGCACCGACATGATCTGCACCGCGCCCTCGGCCACCACCGGCGCCTCACCCTCTCGCATGGACGTCGATCGGGCCAGTTTCACATACTCGATAAAAGCCTCCACCTGCACAAATCCGGCCCGCTGCACATCATCCAGCAGCTTCGAGACATTGCGCACCGCGCGGGGCTGCCCCGCGGCCGCGAGGATGGCGAGATAATCGCTTTCATCCAGATAAAATTTCAACAAATCCGCCACCGCGGCCCGGCCAGCCATGCCGTTCAATTGTTGGATGAGCGAACGGGCGCGTTCAGCCCGAATCTGCTCCGGCTCCACGGCCTCGACAGCCTCGGAGAGGGCCTGCCACAAGGAGGCGCGTGGCCCATCCTCCTGGCTCATGGCGTCCCGCTGGCGGGCCAGCCGATAGAGCGCGGCATCGCTGAGGCCCAGGCCCGGCGAACGCAACGCCCCGGCCAGAGCCACGTCATCGGTGGGATCAGCCGCTGCCCGCATCACCGTCACCAGATCGCGAATCTCCGGGCGCTGATAAAATCCCCGGCCAGCCAGGGTGAGAAAGGGAATCCCGGCCGCGTCCAGCGCGTCCTCATAGGCCGAAAAACTGCCCGACGCCCGGGTGAGGATAGCCACATCGCCGGGCTTGCAGCGGCCCTGGTCCATCATCTCTTGCAGACGCCAGACCACGGCCTGAGCCGCCCGCTTCAGCGCGCCCTCCTGCTTCGAGCCTGTCGCCAGATGGAATTCGATGAAGGGAGGGCCGGGGCAGCGGGGGCCCGCGGGTCGGGCCGGTTGCAGCGCCTCGAATGGAACCTGCCAGGGATGGCGGGCCTCGCCCAACACCGGTTCGAGCAGGCTGTTGAGACCATGCACCAGGGCCTCGTGCGCCCGCCAGGTCTCATCCAGGGGGGCGACGCGCTTGCCCCGCGCCTCGAAATCCCGCCGCAGATTCTGAAAAACCTCGACATCGGCCCCGCGGAAGCGATAGATGGATTGCTTGCCATCGCCCACCAAAAACCGCACGCCCCGCCCGCCATCCAACAGGTGCAAGAGCCGGGTCTGACGGGCGTTGGTGTCCTGAAATTCATCCACCAGCAGGGCCTGCACCTGAGATTGCCACCAGGCCCGCACCTCCTCGCGCTGTTCCAGCAATCGAATGGCCCGCTCCTCCAGATCATCGAAATCGAGAGCCTGCAAATCGGCCTTGCGCGCTGCGTAGATATCGCCAGCCTGCAGGGCGATGGCCCTGAGCTGGATCAGCGCCCGGGCGACGCGGGCGTCCTCCCGGTTGAGGGATTCGCCCAGCCAGGCGTCATTGCCGGAGCCCGGAATCTTCGACTCGCGCTTGAAAGGTAAACGAAGCCGCTTCAGCGCCGCGGCGACCGCGTTTTTGTCATCCTTGCCGCCGGGCCAGGCCGTTTGCCTGCCGCCTGCAAAATTCAGATGGCGCAACGTCTGCACGCCCTGGCGGAATCCTCCATCCTCGCCAGCCTCTGCCAGCAGCAGCAACGCCTCGCGCGCCCGGGCCCATTGCACGGCCAGCTTGTCGGCGGCGTCTCGGGGCGCGATGGTTTCGATGAAGCGCTGCGCGTCCCGCCACTCGGGCTCGGCCATGAGCTCGCGCAGGCGGGCAAGCTGGTTCTCGATCAGCCATTTTTCCCAGCGGGCGAGCAGGGCGTCGGGATCATCGGGGAGAGCCATCAGCAGCGCCCGGGCTTCGCCCCCGCCCGCCAGCAGGGTCTTCACGGCCTCGCGTACGGTCTTCTCGGGCGTCGACGCCAACAATCCGGCCACCTGCTCCTGGCCCGCGGCCCAAAACAGCGCCTCGTCCACCGATTCTTCCTGCAACAGCGCGGCCTTGCCTTCCTCCAGCGTCTGAAAGTCGGGATCCACCCGGGCCTCGGCGGGGTGGGTGCGCAAAATCTCCTGGCACAGGCTATGAATCGTGCTGATCCGGGCCGCGTCCAGTTGCACGGCGATGGCGCGCCAGCGCTCCCGCTCCGCGTCGCCGATATCCTCCCGCTCCGCGTAGCGCCAGACCTGGTCGCGAATGCGGTTGCGCATCTCGCGAGCGGCCTTGCGGGTGAAGGTGATGGCCACGATGCTGCGCACGGGCGCGCCCTGGGCCAGCATCTGCAAATAGCGGGCTGTGAGGGTGCGGGTTTTGCCCGTGCCCGCCCCCGCGGTGATCAGCGCGTCATCCCTCAGATGGTCGATGGCCGCCCACTGCTGGGGGCTGAGGGAAAGGGCGCGAAGGATGGGGTGGAGGGAATCGGGCATCGGGTTCGATGGAGAGTGAAGCGTGAAGGCCGGATTATCGCAACAACTTCGGTTTGATCAGCCATTGCAGATACGCGTCGCCTCCGCTCACGTCTTGCCAGACATCGGCGTAGAGGCGCAGGCCAGCGATGGCCGCGGTGGGCATTCGCACATTGCCGCCGCACAGCAGCATCAGCAGATCTTCCATGCCGGGGTTATGCCCCACCAGCATGACTTTTTCCGCGGAATCGGGCAATTCGCGAATGACGTCGATGAGCATAGGCGCTGAGGCCAGGTAGATGCGCCTATCGAAGCGCAGTTCTCCGGTGAAGTCGCGCTCCCGGGCCACGAATTCGGCGGTGCTTTTGGCCCTTTGCGCGGGCGAGCTGACGATGATCTTGGGCAGCAATTTGTGCGAGGCCAGGAACGCGGCCATGACGGGCGCGTCTCGCTGGCCGCGGGCGTTGAGCGGGCGCTCGAAATCGGTGGCGTATTGCGCGCCCCAATCCGATTTGGCGTGGCGCATGAGCAGGACGGTTTTCATGGCGGGCTCCTGTCGCTGGCAGCATTAGTTGACGCTACTGAAAAAACCTTCAACACGGAGTCGCAGAGTGCACGGAGGAAGAAAAAGGTGAGATTTGGGGTAACTACTAAGGTCGTCACCCGAAAACCACTAAGAACACTAAGACACAAAGGCACAAAGGGAAATTTATACATTTTTTCTTCGTGTTCTTAGTGCCTTTGTGCCCTTTGTGGTTAGTTAACCCGGGTACGTTAGCAGTTACGATTTGGGAGATATTTTTCTCCGTGAACGATCACTATTTTCTCCGTGCTCTCCGTATCTCCGTGGTGAAATGATATGGGGCGTCTAATTTCGGTTGGAAGCGTTTGCCACGTCCGCCCGGCGATGAAGTCGCCGGGCTACAAAACAGCGCCGGATAAATCCGGCTAGCCCCGAAGGGGCGCTGTTTCTAGCCGGGGGACTTTATCCCCCGGCGCTGGCGGTGACAGCGCCTAACTCATTTTGGACGCACCCAAATGATATTTTTGCAGTGGACTCATCAGTTGAATGAGGAGAATATCTTCGCCACAGCCGCGGCCCGGCTGTTGACTTCCAGTTTATCGAAGATGGCGCGCAGGTGGCGCTTGACCGTGTTGGGGGAGATCACCAGAGTCTGGGCGATGGCCTTGTTGCTCAATCCCGCCACCATCAGATCAAACACCTCGCGCTCGCGAGGAGAGAGCCGCCGCAACAGGGCCTGACGCCGGGCGTTGAGCGCGGCCAGGGCCGCGTGTCGGGCCAGCAGCACCAGCACCTTCTTGTCCCAATCCGAAGCGGGAGGCTGGCCGCCGTCGGTGGCAAAAACGCCCAGTGCGCCGATGGGCGCGTCCGCATCGCCAGCCAGCAGGGGCGCAATCATCCCGCGCGGTCTTCCGGGCGACGAAAGCATGGTCACGCCCGGCTTGCGCGCGGCCAGCGGCGCATCGAAGGCCGCGAGAAGATCATCCGCGAGCAGACCATGCGCCGGTCGCTGGGCTTGCAGGGCCAACCGCCCGTGCGACATCAGCCACAGCCCCGCGGCGTCAGCGCCAAGCAATTCCCGGGCCAGTTGCACCACCCGATTATACAGCTCCTCGGGACGATCGGCCAGCAGCCGGGCCGAAAGCTCTTGCAGGGCGTCCAGCAGACGCATCTCCTGAATGGCGATGACCGCCTGGATGGCCAGGGATTGCAGCAGCATGGCGTCATCATCGCCAAAAGCGCCCACCTCAGGACTTTCGAGATTCAACACGCCCTCCAGCCTGCCCCCGGCCCCGATGAGGGGCGTCACCAGTTCGGAGCGCATGGTCAGCTTTTTATCCAGCGGATAGTACACATTCTGCCATGAGGGGTCGCGCACGTCTGTGATGCACAGGGTTTTGCGGGCCACTGCGGCCCGTCCTGTGATGGTGCTGTTATCCAGGGGCAGGGCCTCGGTGTGGGGCTGGCCCATGTCTTCGCCCGCGACGGCGCGGGTCACCAGATGCGTTCCCGCCTCGTTCAGCAATCGAAAGATGCCGTAGCGGGCGCCGGTCACCTCCAGGGCCATTTGCAAAATCGCCTCCATCGTCTCTTCCAGCCGCAGCCGCGAGGAGATGAGCATATCGGCCCGGCGCAGGCGCTCCAGTTCATCCTCCTTGCGCTGCAAGCTCCGCTGCAATCGCGCGGCCTGCCGCACCCGATCCAGGGTGGAGGCGGCGTGGATGGCGGCGTTTTCGAGCATGGACCGCTCTTCGGGCGTCAGCGAGCGGCCCGGGGGCAGGCTTACGCTAAGGGTGCAGCGGGTCAGGGGGATGGTGACGACGTTGTCGTTCCCGGGCGCGATTTTGAATTCCGCACCTTTGGTGATCTGCACGGCCCGGGCGTGGGGGAGCAGGCGGGCGATGAGGGCTGCGATCTGCTCCCGGGCTGCGTCCAGGGTCACATCCTGCGCATCGCCGATGCGACTGATGGCGCGGGCCGTGGCGTTGATGTCTTCGAGGGTGACGGGAGAGGCGACAGGGGGCATGATGCAAAGGGGGTCAAAAAAATGATCCTTTGCATTATACCAGCATCCTCGTCCATAAAAAAACGCCCGGCGGAGAAGGGTGCGTTCCAATTTGGGGGCAAATTTTACCGACCGTCCGTCGCCAAGCGTTGCCGAGTGGCGTCTGCCACGTCCGCCCGGCGATGAAGTCGCCGGGCTACAAAACAGCGCCGGATAAATCCGGCTAGCCCCGCAGGGGCGCTGTTTCTAGCCGGGAGACTTCATCCCCCGGCGCTGGCGGCGGGCGCGAAGCGCCCTGGCCCAAACAGGACTACTTTGTCAACATTCATCAGTCGGCCAGCGCGCCCCAATTTTGAAACGCACCCGCGGAGAACCGGGCGTTTGCGAACGCTGAGGCGGGGAAATCAAGCGTTGTAGTAAAGCAGGAATTCGTAGGGATGCGGGCGTAGGCTGACCGGGCCGACTTCCTCCTCCATCTTGTATTCGATGTACGCGTCCAGCAAATCCTGGGTGAAGACGCCGCCTTCCAGCAAGAAGTCCTTGTCCGCTTCCAGGGCGTCCAGAGCCTCGTTGAGCTTGCCCACGGTGAGCTGAACCTTGTTGATGTTTTCTTCCTCGAACAGGTCGGTCTCCGCGGGAGCACCCGGATCGATCTGGTTTTTGATGCCGTCCAGGCCCGCCATGAGCATGGCCGCGAAAGCCAGGTAGGGGTTGGCCGTGGGATCGGGGCTGCGAAATTCGATGCGCTTGGCCTTGGGCGACTGGGAGTACATGGGAATGCGGCAGGCGGCCGAGCGGTTGCGGGCGGAGTAGGCGATGACCACGGGCGCTTCGTAGCCGGGCACCAGGCGTCGATAGGAGTTGGTGGTGGGAGCTACAATCGCCAGCAGTGCGTTGATGTGCTTGAGAATGCCGCCGATGTACCACAGGGCCATCTGACTCAGGCCGGCGTAGCCATCTCCGGCAAACAGGGGCTTGCCATCCTTCCACAGGCTCTGATGCGTGTGCATGCCCGAGCCGTTGTCCGCGTAGATGGGCTTGGGCATGAAGGTCACAGTCTTGCCGGCCTTGCGGGCCACGTTCTTGACGACATATTTGTAAAGCTGCACGTGGTCGGCCATTCGCACCAGGGGGCCGTATTTCATGTCGATCTCGCATTGGCCCGCGGTGCCCACCTCGTGATGATGCACCTCCACTTCGATGCCCGCGTCGAGGAGGGTGCGCACCATCTCGGAACGCAGCCCTTGCAGGGTGTCCACCGGGGGGACGGGGAAGTAGCCCCGTTTGTGGGGGATGGAGTGGCCGAAGCCGAAGATGCCGTTGTTCCACGGGCCTTCCACGCTATCGATCTGGTAGGCCGAGGAGTACTCGCCCGCGGAGTACATGATCTGATCGAAGATGAAAAATTCGGCCTCGGGCCCGAAATACGCGGTGTCGGCGATGCCGGTTTCTCGCAGATAGGCCGCGGCCTTGTGAGCCACGTAGCGGGGATCGCGCGAGAAGGGCTCGCGAGTGATGGGATCGTAGACATTGCAGGTGAGGCTGAGGGTGGGCATCTCGGCCACGGGATCCACGATGGCGGTCTCGGGATCGGCCAGCAAGATCATGTCGCTGTTTTCGATGCTCTGGAAGCCGCGAATAGAGGAGCCGTCGAAGCCCATGCCCTCCTCGAAGGCGCCTTCGGCGCTGAAGGCCTCGACGGGCATGGAAAAGTGTTGCCATTGTCCGAACAGATCGGTGAATTTCACATCGACGATTTTGAGATCATGCTCCTTGATCAGCTTCATGACATCTTTCGGGGTGGTCATTGGTAATCTCCTTCAGAAAAATGATGGTGGCGGGAAATAAGGACTGATTTGTAATCTGACAACCTGATACAAATTCGGCGGCATCCTTTCTCCCCACCGAAATCTTTATTCGAGACGTCAACCGTCATGCGTCAAACGTCAAGTCGCTATCGGCAACGGGATCTCCTGACGTTTGACGTTTTACGTTTAACGTCGCTGACAAAAGACTTCGATACGGGAATATCAAGACATCTGAATTTTGTGCCGGATTACTGCATCTACAATTACAGGCACAAGTATACGATTGATTTTCTCATCTGAACATGACCCAAACGGATCATTTTTCAGAAAAAGTCGCGAAAGCACGCGACTATTGCCGCCAAGGAGGGTTTATCTAGTGTAAGTATCCGCGAAGGATATTGCGCGCTTATTTTGCAAGAATGACTTGACGTGCTAAAATCTGTCCGTCTTTTTTGGCTATCATGCAAAAAACAATACAATTCATCCCATCTAATTCTGGAGGAAATCCATGACTGTTGAAGAACGCGTTATCGAAATCATCGTTGACCAGTTGGGCGCCGATCCTTCCGAGGTGACCATGGATTCACGCTTCCGCGAGGACCTGGAAGCTGACAGCCTCGATCTGGTTGAGTTGATGATGGCATTCGAAGAGGAATTCGGCGGCGAGATCTCCGACGAAGAGGCCATGAGCATCGAGACGGTGGGCCAGGCGGTCGAGCTGTTGAAATCCTACGGCGCTGAGTAAGCTGGCGATCATCAATTCCGGAAATCGCAATCAAGACGCCGGGCCTTTGCGCCCGGTGTTTTGAATCTAGGTAACGGCTAACGCACCCCGGTTAACAAACCACAAAGGGCACTAAGGCACTAAGAACATGAAGAAAAAATGTATAAATTCCCCTTTGTGCCTTTGTGTCTTAGTGTTCTTAGTGGTTTTCGGGTAACGACCGGTGACGACCTTGGCAGTTACGAAGCAAGGCGCAAAATCCGAGCGGACAAGGAGCAGCCAATGACAATCACCAGTCTGATTCTGGCGGGCGGAGCCAGCAGCCGCATGGGGCGAAACAAGGCGCTGCTGGAATTGGACGGGCAAATGCTGGTGGCGCGCGTTGCGACGGCGCTGCAGGCGCTGACCGACGATATTCTCATTGTCGCCAACGATCCTGAGCCCTATCGTTTTCTGCATCGCCCCATCATCCCCGATATCCAACCGGGGCGAGGCCCGCTGATGGGGCTCTATTCGGGCCTGAAGGCCGCCCGCGGCGATCTGGCGCTGCTGGCCGCGGTGGATATGCCTTTTCTTTCGCCCGAATTTCTCCGCTATCTCGTCTCGCTGGCTCCGGGCTATGATGTGGTCATCCCCAACGCGCATGGCCGGTTGCATCCGCTGTGCGCGGTTTATCGCCGGGCCTCGTGTCTGCCCGCCGTCGAGGAGGCCATCGCCCGCGGCCAGCGCCGTCTCATCGCCTTTCATTCCCAGGTGCGGGTGCGCCAGGTGAATGAGGAGACGCTGCGCCGCATCGAGCCCGATTTGCGATCTCTGATGAATGTGAACACGCCCGAGGAGCTGGAGGCCGCTCGCAGGCTGCTCCATCACCCGCCCCACCCGTGATCTCCATGCCCGAACGCAGTTTTTTCGAGAAGGTCTGGCTCATCACCCTGCAAATTCCGCGCGGCCAGGTGACTTGGTACGGGCGCATCGCCGAGATGCTGGAGGCTCCTGGCGCGGCTCGCACCGTGGGCTGGGCCCTGAATGCGCTCTCCCATGAGCAAGCGCGGCATATCCCCTGGCAGCGGGTCATCAACAAGGCCGGGCGCTGCTCTATCCGCAACGCGGAGCACACGCCCGATGATCAGCAGGCCCGGCTGGAGGCGGAGGGGGTGGTCTTCGATGAAAGGGGCCGCACCGATTTCGGGCGGTTTGGCTGGCCGGGCCTGGACCCGGACGAGGTGCGATTTCTGCTATCGCACGCCCGACTGCCCTGGGAGTGAGGGCCTGCGCCGGGCGATACGGCCATCAGGGATGATAGTTCGAAAGGTAGAGGATGACGACGACGGCCAGCGCCCAAAAAATCCCGGAGAAGAACAGCGGTTTATCCTTGAAGATAAGCTCATCGGGCGCGCCGCCCAGATGGCGCACGTGGATGAGATAAAGATAACGAAAGAGGAAGTAGATGACGATGGGGATGGTGAGCATCATCAGATGGTTGGCGGGCAGGTTCCGGGCCGAAAAGGTGTACAGCGAATAGGTGACGACGGTCGCTCCCGTGGTCAGGCTGATGAGATGGTCGAGGAAGTCCAGGTTGTATTCGTCCAGGATGGCGCGATGGTTGCCCGCGTCCTCTTCCAGGGCCACCAGCTCGGCCCGGCGCTTGCCCAGCGCGATGATCAGCGCCACCAGGGTGATGCACACGTAAAGCCAGGGCGAGAAACGCTCTACATGCACCACGGCCGCGCCCGCAGCCACCCGCAGCACAAAGCCCGTGGCGATGGTGAACACATCCAGGATGACCATGTTCTTCAGCCAGAAGGAATAGGCCACATTCATCACGAAGTAAGCGGCCAGGATGAGTCCGGCGACGGGGTCCAGCAGCCAGGAGACGGGCAGGGAGAAGGCAAGCAAGGCGATGAGCGCGATGATGGCGTAGACGGGCTTGAGCGCGCCCGAGGCCAGGGGACGATTGCGCTTGAGGGGATGGGCCCGGTCTTTTTCGATATCGACCAGGTCGTTCAAAAGATAAACAGCGCTGGAGACCAGGCAAAAGAGGGCGAAAAGGGCCGTGGTCTTGAGAAAGAGATCGACCTCAAGAAATTTGCCGTCGAAGATGAGCGCGGCGTAGACGACCACATTTTTCGTCCACTGTTTGGGACGCATGGTTTTGATGATGGCTCGGAGGGTGGACATGGGCATAATCTTAGCCTGACGCGCGGGCGGGGTCAAGTTTGGAGCCACTACAAAAGGCTGCTTCACCACGGAGACACGGAGGACACGGAGAAAATAGTGGTCGTTCACAGAGAAATTTCTCTCCAAATCTCACCTTTTTCTTCCTCCGTGCACTCTGTGCCTCCGTGGTGTATGTTTTTTCAGTATAGCCAAGTTCCAAGTTTGGCTTCCCCGAAAAAACGCTCACCGCGGAGACGCTGAAAACGTAGGCGGAAAAGGGCGATCATTTCTAATATGAGGCGCTGCGTGCGGCAACGGTCCCGTCGCGTCCGGCGTGAGACCTCGGAGGTCTCGCCAGACCTCCGAGGTCTACGGTGGCGCGCCATCACGCCATCTAGAATCCGAACGCATACAAAAGCGCTGGCGCCGGGGGATGAAGTCCCCCAGCTAGAAACAGCGCCCCTGTGGGGCTTAGCCGGATTTATCCGGCGCTGTTTTGTAGCCCGGCGACTTCATCGCCGGGCGAACGTGGCAGACGCCACTCGGCAACGCTTGGCGGCGGACGGTCGGCAAAATTTGCCCCAAATTGGAACGACCTGCGGCTTGACGCCGCTCCCTGCATCGCCTATCATATTTTCAGTATCAACGCTACGCGTTCATCTGCACGCCACTGCAGACTTTCAAGGTCTGGCGAGACCTTGAAAGTCTTGGGACGATAACTGCCATGCCCGACACCACCCGCCTGCTGCCAGGACGCTACTACCACATCTACCATCGCGGCAACAATCGCGAAGCGATTTTTCGCGAGGAGCGCAACTATCCGTATTTTCTCAAGCTCTACGCAAAATACATCGAACCCGTCGCCTTCACCTACGCCTACTGCCTGCTCTCCAACCATTTCCACTTCGCCATTCGCGTCAAAACCGAGGACGAACAGTTCATCTGGTGGCGATGGCGCCAGACCTCCGAGGTCTCGCAGACCTCGGAGGTCTCTCAACGGGAGCCCTTCGAGCCCCTCGATCCATCCTGGCAGTTCGGCAAACTTTTCAACAGCTACACGCGCGCGTTCAACCGCGCCTACCACCGCAGTGGAAGCCTGTTCGAGGGGCGCTTCAAACGCAAGCAGGTCAATTCGTTGGCCCACTTTCTCAACCTCATCGCCTACATCCACCAAAATCCCGTGCATCATGGTTTCGTGCAAGACCTGGCGGATTGGCCTTATTCCTCCTGGCCCGCGCTCCAGTCTGACACGCCCACGCATTTGCAACGGGACCAATTGCGCTTTTGGATTGGATCATTCCCCAGCGTGGAAGCCTTTGCAGCAGCGAACCCGGTCGATATCGCATCGTTAGTGGAAGACGACTGGGATTGATTGCACCGCCAAAGACCTTGAAGGTCTCGGCCAGACCTTCAAGGTCTCCGCCCACTGAATTCACCAACAGCACAGCATCATGTCCCATCGCATCATCGTCATACTCATCGCTCTGGCCCTGTTGCTGGGCCTGAACAACGCCGCCCAAGCCCAGAAAAAACACGTCGATTGGGATCGCATCGACGTCGCCATCCAGGTGCACGACGACGGAACCTTCACTGTGGAGGAGACCATCCAGGTGACCTTCTCGGGCGAGGATTTCACCTACGGCTATCGCGACATCCCCACCGATTACGTGGAGTCCATCGACGAATTTCAGGTATGGGATGAGGAGGGGGCGTATACAGAAGGCATGGATACTGGAGAGCGCTGGTTCGAAGTGGAAGAATCGAAGGGGGCCTATCCCAAGTATTCGGTCACCTGGCATTTCCCGCCCATCTCCAACGTCACCTGCACCTTTCATCTGCGCTACCGCGTCCACGGCGGCCTGCGGGCTTACCCGGGCGGGGATCAGCTTTGGTGGAAGGCGGTGTTTCCCGACCGGGACGGGCCCGTGGCCTCGTCCACCGTCACGGTGACAGCGCCCGCGGCCATCGAGGTTTACGACGCCTACTTCGTGTCCGCGGAAATGACCCTGCTGGACGAACGTACGGTGCAGTTTCGGGCGACCGAACCTGTGCCCGCGAGAACCTCCTTCGAGGTGCGGGTGCAGTGGCCCCACGGCATCATCCCCGCCACGCCCGCGATCTGGCAGGTCACGGCTGACGCCGTTGCCGCCGAAACCGAGCGTCGCGCCCGCTGGAATCCCATCATCACCATGGGACTCATTTTCGGCAGCATCGGCTTCTTCCTGCTGAGCATGTTGGGCCTTTTCCTCATCTGGTATGTGCGGGGACGGGGCGTGGGCGTTGCACCCATCGCCTATCTCCCTGAGCCGCCTTCGGATTTACCCCCGGCCCTGGCCGGACAACTGCTGGATGGGATCGGCAGGCCCCGCCACGTGCTGGCCACCATCCTGGATTTAGCCAGCAGAGGCGTGCTTGAGATCGAGGAGATGCCCAAACGCAAGGACGCGCCCCAAAACTATCACTATCACCTGTCGGGAGACTTCCCCAAACAGCTCCCCCGCTTCGAGCGTCTCGCCCTGCGCACCTTCATGGGGCGCTCGCAGACCCGCACCCTGGGCGATGTGGAAAAAAGCTTCCCCAAACATTGGAAACGGATGATGGAGGCCCAGGAGGAGGAACTGGTGGAGCGGGGCCTCTTCCCCCACCCGCCCTCGCAGACCATTCGTCGGTATAACACCATTGGTAGCTTGCTGACGATACTTGCAGTGATTTTCTTCTGTTCATTGTTCTTCGATGTGCTTTCCCTCCGGGGATTGAACCAGAGTCTGGGGTTATGGCCCATCGCTTCGCTGATGCTGACAGGCTTTATCATTCCCGCCACGGTCCGGTTCATGATCCCCCGCACGCCCAAGGGCCGGGAGGAGGCCGCGCGCTGGCGGGCTTTTCGCCGCTATCTGACAGAGCTCAAGGCCCTGGGCGAAACCCCGCCCGCGGCCGAACGCATGGATCGTTTTCTCGCCTATGCCGTGGCCTTCGGCGTGGAAAAGCCCTTCCTGGAAGAAGTGGAGAGGGCGGGCGGCGCTGTATGGCATCCCACCTGGTACTATACTTCCACATCCCAGGCCAGAGCAAGCGCGGGCTCGGGGGGACAGGGGAGCGGAGCCCCAGGCCCAGCTCCGGGCGCAGTCGCGGCCTCGCCCAACCTCAGCAGCAGCCTGGCCAGCATGAGCGCGGGCCTGGTCACCATGCTGGCGACCGCGTCCACCTCGTTGGCGCGTACGGTCTCGCGTAGCGGGAGCGGCGGCTTTGGCTGATGCCCGGGCCGGTTGATGGTTTGCAAATGGGACGCGGACGAACGCGGATGAAATCAAAAGGGTGTGTCCCAAATGAGTTGGAAAGTTAAAATAATCCATTCATTAACGG
>JALWDV010000193.1 GCA_027036755.1 Anaerolineae bacterium | reverse complement strand
TGGGGCTGGCAGCGTTTGAACCGCAATGTGGTTCCGTTGGGCCCGCAGCGCATGGTGCAGACCGTCAACCCCAAGGCGGGCGTGCACACGCGGCTGGAAAACGAGGTGGAGGCCTGGAAGATCAAAAGGACGCTGGAGATGGTGCGGGAGATGGGCGCGCCGTGGATCGTGGAGTATTTTCCCTGGGCCTTTAGCGAACCGAAGAAGGGCGCGTACAAGTTCGCTCATGCCGACATGGTGGTGGATCACGTCAATCGCCAGGGATTGACCGTCATCGCCCGCTTGGGCCTGGTTCCCGAATGGGCGCGCCCCAGGGACAGCATCCCCACCATGCTCCCCGAGGCGCGTTATCAGGATTTCGCCGACTATGCAGCCGAGTTCGTGCGTCATTTCGATGGCCGGATTCACTATGTCATCATCTGGAACGAGCCCAACCTGGCCCTGGAATGGGGCTATCGCCCGCCCGACCCCGCGGCCTACGCCGAATTGCTGCGGGTGACCAGCCAGGCCATTCGCGAAGCGAATCCCGACGTGATCATCCTGGCCGGCGCGCTGGCCCCCACCCTGGGCGATCCCGCGGGCGAACTGGCTATGAGCGATGTCGATTATCTGCAAGCCATGTACGACGCGGGCGCCGCGCCTTATTTCGATGCGCTGGCCGTTCATGCTTACGGCCTCACCTTCCCGCCCGACGACCCGCCCGATCCCGAAGTCATCAACTTCCGGCGGGTGGATCTGCTGCGCCAGGTGATGGCGGCCAACGGCGACGGCGACAAGCCCATCCACATCACCGAGGCCGGATGGAACGACCATCCCCGCTGGACCCGGGCGGTGCGACCCGCTCAGCGCATCCGCTACACCATCCGCGCCTATGAAATGGCCCTGGAATGGCCCTGGCTGGATTCCCTGAGCATGTGGGCCTTCCGCTATCCCGCGCCCGAAAAGAGCTTTCGGGATTACTACACCTTTGTCACGCCTGATTTTCAACCCAAGCCTATTTATCTCGAAGTGCAAAAGGCGCTGCGGGGTTGGGAGCGCTGAGGGCGTAGGGGTTGGCGCTTGTCTGCCTCCCGCGGACAAAGACTTCGGAGGTCTCGCCAGACCTCCGAAGTCTGTAAAAGCGCGCCATCATGCTTTAAAATCCTCTGCAAACCAGCAACGCCCTCCCCTGCAAGGGGGCAAAGCCCTGGCTGCCCGGCAGGGAAAGGGAACTGGAAACTGTTTTGCACATTGGCCTCGTCAAATCAGGAATTCACATCATCTTCCCGTGAGATTCGCCGCTGATAACGCGGATAAGACAGATTTCCGCGGATTTTTTGGATTGAAAAAGGATTTGGGTGCGTCCTATTTCGGTTGAAGAAACAGCAACGTCGCCAGCGCCGGGGGATGAAGTCCCCCGGCTAGAAACAGCGCCCCTTCGGGGCTAGCCGGATTTATCCGGCGCTGTTTTGTAGCCCGGCGACTTCATCGCCGGGCGGACGTGGCGAACGCCACTATA
>JALWDV010000192.1 GCA_027036755.1 Anaerolineae bacterium | reverse complement strand
GGATGCAGACGGCCCCGACGCTCACATCCCCCAGCCCGTCAAGACCATCCCTGGCCACTACGCACCCGTCACCATCGCCACGCCCGAAGAAGTGGGCTACGTCTTTGGCGAAGAGGGCGAGGGCAAAGACGCGGACGGTCGGAGCGCCACCTTCTTCCACATCGGCCGTCCCCTGGACATGGATGTGAAGATCACCCTCAACCTGAACCGCTTCGTGGAGCGCTCCTCCGCGGTGTTTGGCAAATCGGGCACCGGCAAGACCTTCCTCAGCCGACTGCTGCTGGCGGGCGTCATCAAGAACGATGTGGCCGTCAACCTCATCTTCGACATGCACAACGAATATGGTTGGGAGGGCACAGCCGAACACGCCGGCAAGGTCAAAGGACTCAAGCAGATATTTCCGGGCCGGGTGGCTATCTTCACGCTGGATGACGAGAGCAGCCGTCGCCGCGGCTCCAACCCCGATTTCACCGTGCAGATCGGCTACGAAACCATCGAACCCGAGGATATCGAGATGCTGGCCGGGGTCATGGATATGTCCGACGCCCAGATCGGTGCCATGTACGCCATGCACCGCCGCCTGGGCAAAACCTGGCTGCTGAATTTTCTGGATGACGACTGGATGGAGCTGAACTACGGCGGCGAAGACGACGATGGCAAAAAGATCAACGCCATGAAAGCCTTTGCCGCGGAGATGGGCCAGCCCCAGAGCACGTTGGGCGCGCTGCGTCGCCGCCTGGAGCGCTTCACCCGCTTTGGTTTCATCGTCAAAAACCCCGCGGATGATTCCATCAAGCGCATCCTCGATTATCTGCTGGCGGGCAAGAATGTGGTGCTGGAGTTCGGCAAATATGGCGACGACCTGGCTGCATATCTGCTGGTGGCCAACTTCCTCACCCGCCGCATCCGCCTGCACTATCGAGAGCTGGTGGAAGAAGCCTTCGGCGACGAAGCGGCCAAACCCCGCCCTCTGGTTATCACCATCGAAGAGGCCCACAAATTCCTGGAGCCGGGCATCGCCTCCAAAACCATCTTCGGCGTCATCGCCCGGGAACTGCGCAAATACAACGTCACCCTGTTCATCGTCGATCAGCGGCCCAGCGGCATCGACAGCGAGGTCATGTCGCAGATCGGCACCCGCGTCACCCTGGCCCTGGACAACGAGGAGGATATCCGGGCGGTGTTCATGGGCGTCAGCGGCGGGCAAGAACTGCGGCAGGTGCTGGCCCGGCTGGATAGCAAGGAGCAGGCCCTCATTTTGGGCCACGCCACGCCCATGCCTGTGGTGGTGCAGGTGCGCCGCTATGATCTCGACTTCTATCGCCAGATGGGCTATCTTCAGGGCAAAGCCCTGCGCGATGAAGCCGAGAAGAGCCGTCAGCAACTGGGCGGCGGGCGCAAGAAACGGTTGGAGTAATGATGACGACAGATTTCAAGATAAAGACGGAACAAATCGATCTGGAACGCTACTTGCCTCGCTCGTTGCAGGACGTCGTCAA
>JALWDV010000191.1 GCA_027036755.1 Anaerolineae bacterium | reverse complement strand
CATGTTGATCACCTGGTTTTGAAAATAGCCGTTGCAGTGGACAGACCCGCCGGATTACATGAACGTTGACAAAATAATCCAGTTATAGGCCCGGGGCGCTTCGCGCCCGCCGCCAGCGCCGGGGGATAAAGTCCCCCGGCTAAGAAACAGCGCCCTTGCGGGGCTAGCCAAAGTGCGACGCACTTGCAACAGGCGTTGGCCCAAGTCATCATCTGGGCAATTCCAGAACATGAGATGACGGCCACATCTTGTCATAAGTGCGTCGCACTTGTAGCCCGGCGACTTCATCGCCGGGCAGACGTGGCAAACGCCACGATTGCCGATTTAATTTGTGAACATTCATCGAATCCGGCTAGAAGCGGATGGCTCCGAGGCGGATTCGGAATCCGCCGTGTCAACTCGCGCTTTCGTCCGTATCGGCGGATGAGCCGCTCGGTGCGTTCACGTCCCATTTTGCGCTAAAACCAACGGAAGCGCAAGCTCATTCGGGACGAAGCATTCTTATTCTGGAATTGAAAGGACGATCCACCAAATGTCGGTATGCTGTTTGTGTGTTGTGCTATAATGGTAGTGAAAACCATCGGCGCAAGCTTAGGAAAAGTCTCCTATGAGTCCTACACTGCTACGCAAAGGCCCCTACCGAATCTACATGTACTCTTATGACTGCCTTGAGCCGAGACATGTCCACGTAGACAGAGAAAATAAAAGCGCCAAATTTTGGTTGGAACCGGTCATCATTCTGGCTGACAACTACGGCTACAATCGAGCCGAATTACGCCAAATTGAGCGCCTTTTACAGGAAAACATAACTCTCCTTCAGGAGCGTTGGGATGAATTCTGCGGTCGTCACCCTCTCCCTGCCTAAAATCGTAAATGTACGTGTCACTGACGACACATTAAGCGTCGATATCGAGGATGGACGCACCATCTCTGTGCCTTTGACCTGGTATCCTCGCCTGGCATATGCTACGCCGGAGGAGCGGAGACATTTTTACATCTCTGGCGCTGGCTACGGCATTCACTGGCCCGACGTCGATGAAGACATCGGAATCGAGGGGATTTTGCTCGGGAGACGATCGACAGAGTCCCCTGAATCCTTCAAGCGCTGGTTGGATTCCCATCTGGAAGGGAAGTCCTGACAGGGCGGCACGCCCGGTTGAGGGGCGAGCGAGAGACGAAGGGGTTGTCTTCGATGAAATAGCGCCAGGGGCGGGTGAGGGCGTCGTCATCGCCGCGCACGCCCACCCGGGGGCTGGCGCAGATGGGCCCGTCCGGCGGAGGCCCGTCCTCCAGCCACAGGCCCGCGCCCAGACAGAGATCATGCCCGTCCAGGCGCTTGTCGACGCCCAGGGCCTGGCACAGCTTGCCCGGGCCGTTGGTCAGGTCCCGCTCGGCCACGCGGCCGCGGTTTGCCCGCATCACTTCCACGCCCGCCAGCGGCTCCAGCGCCCGGATGAGCACGGCCTGGCCGTCGCCCTCGGACCCGGTGACGATGTTCAGGCAGTAGTGGACGCCGTAGATGAGATAGACGTAGGTGCGTCCGGGCGGACCGAACATGCTGCGATTGCGGGGCGTGGGCCCGCGAAACGCATGGGAGGCCGCATCCTCCCCGCCCAGATAAGCCTCCACCTCCACAATGCGCCCGACCAGCAGCGCGCCATCCAGCTCCCGCATCAGGCGTTTGCCCAGCAGATCGGGAGCCAGGTCCACGGCGGAGCGGGCGTAGAACTCGCGCGGGAGCGGCTCAGCCATGGCCGCCTCCCACCACAGGCAGCACCAGATGCACCACATCGCCATCCTGCAGGCGGGCGGCGTCGAAGTTGGGCGGAGTCACCGGGCGGCTGTTGAGAAAGAAGATGTAGGGCGACTCCCGCCCCAGATCATCCCCCCGAAACGCCTCGGTAAATCCCGGATAGCGTTGCATCAGCGCGTCCAGCAGCGTCGCAGCCGTGCTTTCTGCGGGCAAATCAAGAGATAGGCGGCGTTGTCCGACGGTTTGGCTCAATGGTTGGCCCAATTTGACGGTGACACGCGGCATAACAGAGCGCAATTCAAAAATCGAGTGGGGCGCCTGCCGAAAAAATCGGCGCACGGGCGTTTATGGGTCAAGAGGTTCCAGAGTCCAGGACTTCGCGCTGAAGACAAGGCGCTTACGGATAGGTTGCAGGTGCAACGAGGTTTCATCGACAGCGTTGAATCCGCCATTTGCTAAAAAGATTGCAAAAAAGTTCCCGATCCAATGCGAGAAGCGCCTGTTCGAGCCGGATAATAACACAACATGACAAAATTGTCATCAAACAACCGGGCTTTTTTCAAGTAATTTTCACTTTGACTTGCGATAATAAAAGCATCAATTATTTCATCATCCGCCGGACGCCAGGAGGTGGCGTTATGACAGTACTTATCTTGATTGTTATCGGCGCACTGCTGGCCTGGACATTTTTGCAAGAGGCCAGCGCGTAACATCATTCAGCGAGTCAGGCGCTGGCAAGTAGACGGGCAATGGAGAGATCCAGCGCTTCTCGAATTAGATGTGGTGACAAAGCGAGAGAGAATTTCGGGGCGGAGGCCCGAGGTTGTGAACAATTCCGTATGGCGAGACGGACCACAGCCTCGATGGCCTCCTTTTTTGGTTCTCGTCCCTGCAAGGCCTCGGCTGCAGGACAGAGCAGGGGCCAGGCTGCGGGGATGGCCAGAGCCATGCGCGCCGATGCGATCTGACCCGAAGCGGGGTCCAGGAGCGCCAACGCGGCCACGGCTCGCACATCGGGCTGCATGGGCGAAAGGTCATCTTCTCGATACAATGCGCTGCCCGCTGCCTCGAAGGGAAGGGAAAATCGGGCGCTGAGCATGAGATGAAGCTGCTCGGGCGGGCTTTGCAGCGCCCGCCGCAAGGGCAGAATCTTCCGACGAATGCGCCCATCCTCCGCTCGCAGCGCCAGCTCGATGCGGGCGTCCAGCGCGGTCAGAGCCAGGATGATGGGGTTATCCGGGTGTTCTGCATCCAGCGCATGGAGCAGCGCCGCGCCCGGCGTCTCCGCCTCCATCAAACTGGCCGCGTCGACCAGGCAGGCGGCGCCGGGCCGCAGCAGGGGCGAACGCAGCAATCGATCCCAGTCATTGTTGACGCCAACGATGATTTCCCCGCCCATACGATGAATCCCGGACATCTCCATCACCCGGCCCGCGTCCATGAGCAGCGCGTGGGGCTGCATCCGGGGCGGAGGCCCGCCCGCGGTCACCTGCACCAGCATGGGCCGGGCCAGGATGTCGAGGGCTTCGGAGAGGGTGTCGGGACGAAGAGGATGCACGGATGAGGCTCGGTGGATGAGAGGATTCGTGGGGCGTCAGATCAAGCCACATTTTATCTACAAACGGGCCTCGAAAACAAATGGATTTGGTAACTGCTCAGGTAGCCTGATTCGACCTGGGAAATGTCTTGCCACCTTCGTTCATTTTTGCCTCTCGTCCGGGTTTGCGCGATGATGAGCCCATGTCTGCAGAAGCACCGTTCTTTCCCGAACATCGTTTTTGTCCCCATTGCGCCACGCCGTTGATTCCCATCGAAAAAGGCGGACGTATGCGCATGGCCTGTCCCCGATGCGGATTCGTGCATTATCGCAACCCCACGGTTGGAGTCGCCGCCGTCATTCTGGATGGAGACAAAATCGTGATGGGGCGCAGAGGCCCGACCAGCTCCCATCCCGGCGCCTGGTGCATCCCTTGCGGCCACGTGGAATGGGATGAGGATATCCGCGAGGCGGCCCGACGCGAATGCCTGGAGGAAACAGGGCTGCACGTAAGCGTGGGCCAGGTGGTGGCCGTGCATTCCAACTTCCACAACCCGGCCCAGCACACCGTTGGCGTCTGGTTTCGGTGCGAGATCATCGGCGGCGACTTGCAGGCGGGCGATGACCTCGATCTCGTCGCGTGGGTTCCACTGGACGATCCGCCCCAGCCCCTGGCTTTCCCCACAGATGGCCTGGTTCTCGCACAGTTGCGGCGAACCGGGCCCAAGTCGGCGTAGGGAAAAGGCGCGACGGCCACAGGCGCGGCCGCGTCGGGGCGCTACTGCCCCACCGGCGCATCCACAAAAACCCAGGGCAGCCCGAAGACCTCTTGCAGATGTCGGGCCAGCGCCTGCACGCCCAACGTCTCGGTGACGTAATGCCCGCCGTAGATGACGTTCATGCCCAGCTCCTCGGGCGCGTGAGCCATGGTGTAATCCAGCTCGCCCGTGACCAGCGTGTCACAGCCCAGGTCGAAGGCCTCTTCCATGCTCCGGGCCGCGTCGCCCGAACAGACCGCGACCTTGCGCACCAACTCCGGGCCCGATGCGTCCACCTTCAGCGGAGGCTGCAGCGCGTCGGTGAAACGGGCCGCCAGCGCTGCGAAGGGAATGGCTCCGTCCGGCTCGGCGATGACGCCCACATCCAGCCCCTTGAAATTGAAATAGCCGCCGACGGGCGTCAGCCCCAGCAAACGGCAGAGCTCAGCGTTGTTGCCCAGGGTGGGATGCGCGTCCAGCGCGAGATGCGCGGCGTAGAGATTGAGATCCGCTTCGATGAAACGCCGCACCTTGTAGCCGAAAGCGCCCGCGATGCGTTTGGGCGGCCCCCAAAAGACGCCGTGATGAACGATGAGCATATC
>JALWDV010000190.1 GCA_027036755.1 Anaerolineae bacterium | reverse complement strand
AAAGTAACCAGCGAGATTTAGAGAGAGAGAGAGAGAGAGAGAGAGAGAGAGAGAGAGAGAGAGAGAGAGAGAGAGAGAGAGAGAGAGAGAGAGAGAGACAGAGAGACAGAGAGACAGAGAGACAGAGAGACAGAGAGAGAGAGAGAGAGAGAGAGACAGACAGACAGAGAGACAGAGAGAGAGAGAGAGAGAGAGAGAGAGACAGAGAGACAGAGAGAGAGAGAGAGAGAGAGAGAGAGAGAGAGAGAGAGAGAGAGAGAGACAGAGAGACAGACAGAGAGAGAGAGAGAGAGAGACAGAGAGACAGAGAGGCCGCCATGTTTGCGCTGAGACAGAACAGAGCAGTTTGTGTATCGTGTTGACTAGACAAGGGCCTTTGATTCGCTAGGCGTCGCCACTAGTCACAGCCGGCTCGTTTTAATCACGTGATCGCTTCTTTAACTGCACGTGTCACGGCCTTCGCCGACCCGAGGGTCACGTGGCCAAACGGCCGGTCACGTGGGTCCGGTGTCGGTCACGGGGTCAGATGGTCAGGTGGTGCTCTACGTCACGGATGAACGATAACTTGCCCGCGCACGCGTCGACTGAGTGTGATGACGACATGATGACGTGGCTGTGTGTGTGTTGGGGGGGGCAGGTAGGGCAGTCCCCCGCGGTATTAAGGCAACGGGATAGATTGCAGACGTATTCCAGATCTCGGAATCGAATCCAGAACTCGTACACGGGGAATCATTCAGCAGCTAATGAGATGAAAACGCAAACCACAATTCTGTTATTTTGCTGTCATAATTTGTACTTAAAATGAAATACAGCAAATGAATTTTTCCAATAAACCCACAAATCATAAACCACAACAAAAACGTGCTTGCTGAAGAATTAAAAAACAAATTGCTGAAAAGGGGGCGCTGTTAGATTAGAATGAAAGTTGTTTAGGTTTGATTTCGAGTCCTTGCATTTGTGGTTCAGCCGCTGTTTTGTGCGTGTGTGTTTGTGTATGCGTGCGTGTGTGTGCGTGCGTGTGTGTTTGTGTGCGTGTGTGTGTGTGTGTGTGTGTGCGTGCGTGCGTGTGTTACAATTACGTAGCCTTCGTGGCTCGACAGATCATAATTCGGTTTTTGGTGACATTTCCCAATAAGCGCCCTTTGTAGACTCGCACAAAGCCTGTGACATGTCGGTCACAGTATACCGGATTGTTGTAGATTGACACGTAGCGCGTAACGCGTCGCTCATGACACAGCAGATCGTTGTAGATTGACACGGCGAGCGTGACACCCCGCGTGTGACACAGTAGAGCGTTGTACGTCACAACCGGAAGATTTATGACGTTGAAAACGTTACAAACAATGGCCTGCTTATGTCAGCAAATTGAAAACACGACAAAGTGATCTTATTTTACTGGCTTTGGTTATTATACATGAATATTGCATGTGTATATGTGTGTGTGTGTGTGTGTGTGTGTGTGTGTGTGTGTGTGTGTGTGTGTGTGTGTGTGTGTGTGTGT
>JALWDV010000189.1 GCA_027036755.1 Anaerolineae bacterium | reverse complement strand
AGGTGAGATTGTACTGGCCGAAGCGGGGATGCTCGGGGAAGAGCTTGCTCAGGCCCAGGCCGCGATAGACGAAGGACATGGGCGAAGGAAAAGCGCGGCGGCAGGCTTTATCCAGGCTGCCATCGGGTAGGATGAGCCGGGGCCCGGACGCGCCCAGCTCGGGCCGGGAATCCATCAGGGCCAGCATCTCGGCCAGCGCGGTGGGTGGGACTTCGGTGTCGGGGTTCAGCAGCAGCGCGTAACGGGGCAGCGATGCGAGCGGCTTGCCCTGCGCAAAGCCATAGGCCCGCAGGCCGATGTTGTTGGCGTAGGCGAAGCCGCCGTTGCGGGGCGCGGGGATGACCCGGGCCTGAGGAAACTCGGTGCGCACCATCTCCACGCTGCCATCCCCGCTCTTGTTATCCACCACCGTAACATGGTATGCGAAATCCCCCTCGCTGTCGTAAACCGAGCGAAGGCAGGCGCGCAAGAGATCTTTCGTATTGTAATTGACGATGACGATAGCGAGATCCAGCGTCGAGGTCTCTGTCGGATAGTCTTCCATAAGCCGGGCAACAATTTATTTTACCATTGGCTCATGCAAGCGCCAAAAGCGGCTGCTCCCCGCGAGCTTACCGTATGAAGAAGAGAAAATGCTCCAAAGGCGGATGCGCTATCCGCCGTGCTGGTGTTACGCCGGATGGCGCATCCGCCTGGGGGGGAGAGAATGCTCCAAATGACGTAACGAAGGGCGGCTTTGCGTTCCTTCGACTGCGCTCAGGACATGCTTTGCGAGAGAGATGCCTGCGAATCCGCAGCTTCTGCTGCGGCGGACGTTTTAATGGGCGCAGTCACCCGCAGCAGCGCGCCAGAGCCGGCGCCCGATCGCACTTCCAGCCGCCCGCCAATGGCTTCGACCCGTTCGGCCATGCCCAAAAGGCCCAGGTGTCCCTGCCGGGCGAAGTGCAACCATGTTCCCGGCGGGTCGAACCCCTGGCCGTCGTCCTCGATCTCCAGCGTGATCCACTTGTCGTCCTTGTAGAGGCGCACCCAGATTCTGCTGGGGCGGGCGTGACGGATGGCGTTGCGCATCGCTTCTTGATAAATGCGGAACAGCGCCAGTTTCATCTCGCGGGTGGCGGCGTCGCCGATTCTTGTCAGATCGGGCAAAATCTCTATCTCTGGATTATTCTCTCGCAGCTTGCTGATGTGAGAGCGTATGGCTCTTTCCAGACCGAAAGATTCCAGCGCGGGCGGGCGCAGCTCGGTGCTGAAAAATCGCAAATTTTGCTCGATCTTTTTCAGCTCATTTTCAATCGCATCCAGATCTGCGTCATCTTCTGCGTTGTGCAGCTTGCGCCAAATCGCCAATTGGTAGAGCACGCTGTAGATATCCTGGATGGGGCCATCGTGTAAAATCTGGGCCAGCTCCAGACGTTCGCGCTCCCGGCTTTCGCCGAGACGCCATTTTGTCTCCTTCAACTCCTGCTGTATCTGCTCCATCCTCTGCAACTGGTCGCACAGCG
>JALWDV010000188.1 GCA_027036755.1 Anaerolineae bacterium | reverse complement strand
GGGCTGGGTTGTGGGCGTCGCGGTGGGCGTTGCCGTCGGCGTCGCAGTAGGCTGGGTTGTGGGCGTCGCGGTGGGCGTTGGCTCGCTGTCCCCGGCCAGAGCATTGCCGGCATTGACGCGCCCCGCGCCCAGCTTGCCCGCATAATCGGGATTCTTCCCGTCGATGTCGTCGCTGGAATCCTGCAAGTGCTGTGCGATCTTGTCGGGCTTCCAATCGGGATGCACCGCTTTGATCAGGGCGGCCACGCCCGCCGTCAATGGACTGGCCATCGAGGTGCCGCTCAGCGTGTCGTAATCCTGCTTGGCGCCATTGTCATTCATCTTGACATGATAGGTGGGCATGGTGGAGAGAATGGAGACGCCGGGCGAGGCGATATCCACCCAATCGCCGTAATTGGAGAAAGAGGCCTTTTTGTCGCGGCTATCAGTGGCCGCCACAGCCAGCACATGCGCATTGGCCGCAGGATAAGAGGGACTTTCGCTATTATCATTGCCTGCCGCGGCCACCACCAGCACATCATGATCATAGGCGTAATTGATGGCGTCTCGCATCGTATCGCTATCGGTGCTGCCGCCCAGACTGAGATTGATGATGTCGGCGTGATGATCGACGGCATGGACGACGCCCTTGGCCACGGTGTACATGGAGGTGCTGCCGGAATCATCCGGGAAGACCTTCACGGGCATCAGACTGGTGCGCCAGCCCGCGCCGCTGACGCCCTCGCCATTGTTGCCCGTTGCGCCGACGATCCCGGCCACATGCGTGCCATGGCCATAGGTGTCGGAAGGATCATTGTCATCCTCGCCATAGTCGTACCAGGTGTCGGCGGGCGTCAGACGATCCTTGAGATCAGGATGCCCCAGATCCACGCCCGTATCGACAATGGCCACCACCACGCTGCTGCTGCCCTGGGTCACATCCCACGCCCGCGGGCTATCCACCTGCTCCAGCGCCCATTGATCGCGATACTTGGGGTCGTTGGGCCGGGTGTCGAATAACGCCGCCTGTATATCCGGCTCGATAAACCGGGCGTTCAGCATGGAACGCATCTGCTCTTGCACCGCCTCAGAAGGCGCTCCCTGGGGAAAGAAGACGCGGTAAATATCGAGCTGCGGGATTTTATCCTGAATCTGGCCGCCGAAATGCTGACTTAGCACCATCTCCACCCACATCGCCGACGCGCCATCAGGAACGCCGATGATGAGCGTGTTGGGGTCATTCACAGAGATCTGACCTTTGTCGCCGGTCTGCATGAAGGGCAAGAAGATTGTTTGTCCCGCATCGCCGCTGGCGGCGTGAGAGATGACTCCCCCCGCCAGCATAACGCTCGCGAGCAACACGCCAATGAATGCAAATACGAATAGTCGTTTTGAGAATGTGGAGAATGACATCATAGAGAACCACCTTTTGATGAATGAGAGTAACTAAGGTCGTCACCCGAAAACCACTAAGAACACTAAGACACAAAGGCACAAAGGGGAATTTATACATTTTTTCCTTTGTGTTCTTAGTGCCTTTATGCCCTTTGTGGTTTGTTAACCGGGGTGCGTTAGTAGTTACGAATGAGATTGGGAAATCAGACGAGTCGTTTTTCGAAGATGCGAACAGGCTTCGCCAAATAAACAACATTCCAGGTGGGAAAATGTTACAAGGATTTGGCATGATTTATTCTCTTTTTTGCAATTTCCCGTAACTGGGCGGCTTTGGCGCACTCCAATCATCTCTCCGAGGTCTCATGTCGGGCGCCAACGAGATCGTCGCTGCATTCGGCGCGTCATACTTGAAATTGCTCATCTTCCCCTTGCGACTGTAACAGTTTAGTCGGTTGTTCCGTTTTCAAACGCCGAATGAATTCAGGTCTGAGGGCGTTCCGCCGCATGTCCCCCTCCGGGGACATTTTTCGTCCCGCTGGATCTGTCTGCGCAGGCAGACAGGCGGCCAAAGGCCTCTAGCCCCGACTTCCAGTCGGCGGGGCCAAAGCGCCAAACATGATTGCACCGACTAAACTGATACGGTCTCCTTCCCCTTCGACAGCTTGACCCCTTCCGGAATTTTGAGTATAATAGTTGCATCAAGGCAAGATTCCCCGAAGAAAAGTGGGCGACCCCCACTTTTTTGTTTGTCCGGGGATATTCTGATCCTGATACAATTTCATATTACAACTTCATACGACGATCATATATTTGAGAGGAACGTAAAAAACAACAGCATATGAACAAGCAACTTCTGATGGCAATCAACCAGATTTGCGCGGAGCGCAATCTCAAACCGCAAGTGGTTATCGATGCCATTGAACAGGCGCTCATCAGCGCATATCGTAGAAATTTTGGCACGGCCCAAAATGTTGTGGCGCATCTGAACCCGGAGACTGGGGACACTCACATCTACGCAATTATGACCGTGGTTTCTCCCGAGGAATTCACGGATCCGAATACACAGATTCTGCTGGATGAGGCCCGCGAGATCGATCCCAGCGTCGAACCGGGCGATGAGGTGCAGATCGAGCGCACGCCCGACGACTTCGGACGCATTGCGGCCCAGGCCGCCAAGCAGGTCATCCTGCAACGCATCCGCGAGGCCGAACGGGACGCGCTCTATGAGGAATATCGCCAGCGCGAGGGCGAATTGATGCAGGGCTCGGTGCGCACCCTGGATCGAAACAAGGACGCCGTCATCATCTCGCTGGACGGCGGCCGCGCCGAGGGGATCATGTATCGCTCTGATCAAATCCCTGGCGAGCGCTACCGCCAGAACAACAACGTGCTGGCCTATGTGGTGGAAGTGACCAAGGGCAATCGCGGCCCGGCCATTCATCTCAGCCGCACCCACCGCAACATGCTCCGCCGCTTGCTGGAAAAAGAAGTGCCCGAGATCAAGCAGGGCACGGTGGAGATAAAAGCCATCGCCCGAGAAGCGGGCAGCCGCTCGAAAGTGGCTGTGGCCGCCACCCAGCGCGGCGTCGATCCCGTGGGCTCCTGCGTGGGCATGCGCGGCGTTCGCATCCAGAACATCGTCAAGGAGTTGCACGGCGAGAAGATCGACGTGGTGGAATGGGACCCCAATCCCGAAAAATTCGTGGCCAACGCGCTCAGCCCGGCCAAGGTCACCGACGTCATCCTCTTCCCCGAGGTGGATAACACCGCCCTGGTCATCGTGCCCCAACGTCAGCTTTCCCTGGCCATTGGCAAGGAAGGCCAGAACGCGCGTCTTGTGGCCAAACTTACCGGCTGGCGCATCGATATCAAGAGCGAAGAAGAAGCCCTGTCCGAAGGTCTGACGCCCGAGGAGCGGGAGCGTCTGCGTCGGGAGCAGCGAGAACGCGCTCGCGAGGCCGATCTTCTGGCCGCGGCCAAGCGCCTGCTGGAAGAGGACACCATTTCGACCGAGACGTTGCTGGAGCCGGGCGAGGAGCTGGACGTGCCCATCTTCGATATGCACGAGTCCGAACCGGCGGACAAGGAAGCTGAGCCCGCGGCCGAAGCCGCGCCCGCTGAACCGGAAACGGCTCCAACATCCGCCGAAGCCGCGCCATCGGAAGAGGAAGAAGACATCAAGGCCCTGGCCGCCAAGATCTCCGCCAGCATGGCCGGCGGCGATGAAGAAGCCATCGATGAAGACGTCTACGCCCGTTATTTCGAAGGCGCAGAAGAAGCGCCCGAAGAACTGGAAGACGTTGACAAGAAGAAAAAGAAGAAAGGCAAGCGCAAGGATCGCAAGCTCGTCTTCGATGAAGAGCTTGGACGGCTGGTGCAGGTCAAGAAACGCCGCAAACGCGGCAGTTCCTACGATATCGACGAGTTCGAGGACTTCGATCTCGACGGATTCTAAAGCTTGAGCCCACTGCAAAAGATCATTTCACCACAGAGACACGGAGGTCACGGAGAAAATAGTGATGGTGCACGGAGAAAAACATCTCCAAATCTCACCTTTTCTTCCTCCGTGCGCTCTGTGCCTCCGTGGTGAAGTTTTTTCGGTAGAGCTAAGCTTTGCCATGAGGCGATCCGCTCATGACAGCAAAAAAAGGACGGCGCAAACACATTCCGCAACGCACCTGCGTTGTATGTCGGCGAACTTTCCCCAAGCGGGAATTGAATCGCATCATTCGCACCCCGGAAGGGGATGTGCGCTATGATCCCACAGGCAAGGCGGCCGGACGCGGCGCTTATCTTTGTAATGATCTCGCCTGCTGGGAGAAAGCTGTCACCGGCAACTTTTTGGATCGCGCCCTCAAGATCAAACTTACTCCGGCCCACCGCGCGGCGCTGCAAGCCGAACGCCATCGCCGCAAGGCGCAGCAGGGTCAGACATCTGACAATGGTTGACGCACCATGACGCCGACGCCATGCCATCCCGCGCCGCCATTGGCCGGCAAACCAATCACATACACAGCCAGAAGCGCAGGAGTCGCGGTTATGAATTGAGCCGTCACGCCCAATCGCCATCCGCTATCCGCCATCCTCCCTGCCTTCCTGGCTGTTTCCCGAAAATCTCTGCGAGCGCATTGCGCCCTGGAGACGCCCAAAAGGACAGGGAGGATTTTTTGTTATGACGAAACTCATTCATTCAAATTCATCAAAAACAGACCCCAAAAATCAGCATAGAACATACGAAGCCGCGCGTCGTCGCGGCGGTCGCCGCAAGACATCGACCGGCGGCGCCAGCGGCAGCGGCAGGCGCAAGACCAGCCGCCGCCGGGGCCCGAATAGCAATCGGAACGGCGGCGCCGCCACAACCAGCGCCCAGACCGCGCCCAGGCCCCAGCGCGCATCTCAACCCGAGCCCCGCAAATCCTCCAAAGTCGAAATCCCTGAAGTCATCTCGGTGAGAGATTTGGCCAACGCGCTGGGCACCACGCCCATCGAGATCATCAAAATCCTGATGAGCTATGGCACCATGGCCACTATCAACGAGATCATCGATTTCGACACCGCGGCCATTGTGGCCGAGGAGTTGGGCGTTGAGATCGAGCGCGAAACCATCCTCGAAGAGGAGCTGGAGGAAAGCGAGAGCGGCCCCAAAACCCTGCGCGAGCTGCTGCTGGAGATGGAGGAGGATCCCTCCAAGCTCAAGCCACGCCCGCCCGTGGTCACCGTGCTCGGTCATGTGGATCATGGCAAGACCACCCTGCTGGACGCGATTCGGCACACCCGGGTGGCCGAGGGCGAATCCGGCGGCATCACCCAGCACATCGCGGCCTATCAGATCAATCTGGATGATCGCAAGATCACCTTCCTGGATACGCCGGGCCACGCTGCCTTCACGGCCATGCGCGCCCGGGGCGCCCAGGTCACCGACATCGTCATCCTGGTGGTGGCGGCCGATGATGGCGTCATGCCTCAGACCCAGGAAGCCATCGATCACGCCCGGGCCGCGCATGTTCCCATCGTGGTGGCGCTAAACAAAATCGATAAAGACAACGCCAATCCGGATCGGGTGAAGCAACAATTGGCCGATCTCGGCTTGCAGCCCGAAGATTGGGGCGGCGACACCATCGTGGTGCCCATCTCGGCTAAAAAACGCATCAACATCGACACGCTGCTGGAAAACGTGCTGCTGGTGGCGGACGTGATGGATCTGAGGGCTAATCCCGAGGGGGAGGCCGTGGGCACCGTTATCGAAGCCAACCAGGATCGACGGCTGGGCAATGTGGCCACTGTGCTGGTGCAAAAAGGCGAACTGCACAAGGGCGATCCCCTGATCGTAGGCAAGGAATGGGGGCGCGTGCGGGCCATGTTTGATGACCGCGGACGTCCTCTGACGGAAGCCGGGCCCTCCACGCCCGTGCTCATCACCGGCCTGCAGGGCTTGCCCGAAGCGGGCGACATCTTCCAGGTGGTGGAAAGCGACAGATTGGCCCGCCAGATCTCCAGCGAGCGCAAGGAAAAAGCCCGGGCCCTCGAAACCCAGCATCCCAAAGCTGTCACGCTGGAAGACCTGTACGCTCAGATTCAGGGCGGCGCTGTGAAGGACCTGAATCTCATCGTCAAGGTCGATGTGCAGGGCTCACTGGATCCCATCGTCAATTCGCTGGAGGAGATCAGCGATGACGAGGTGCAAATTCGCATCCTGCGCAAGGCGGTGGGCAACATCACCGAATCGGATGTGATGCTGGCCGCGGCCAGCCGGGCGCTGATCATCGGTTTCAACGTGAAGGTGGACCCGGTGGCCAAACGTCTGGCCGAGCAGAACGGCGTGGATATCCGAGTTTACAGCGTCATCTATCACATCGTCGAGGACGTGACCAAGGCGCTGCAGGGCATGTTGGAGCCCGTGTTTGAGGATCGCGAAATCGGCCGGGCCGAAGTCCGGGCCATCTTCCGCATTCGCGGCAAGGGCAAAGTCCTGGGTTGTCTGGTCACCGATGGCGTCATCCGGCGCAACGCCGACGCCATTGTGAAGAGAGGCGATCAGGAACGCTTCCGCGGGACCATCACCAGCCTCAAGCGCTTCCAGGAGGATGTCAGCGAAGTGCGCATGGGCTATGAATGCGGTCTCGCCCTCGATGGATTCAACGATCCCAGGGAAGGCGACATCGTCATCGCCACCGAAAAGGTGCGCGTGCGCTAAATACATGGCTCCACTGCAAAAAGGTCATTTCACCACGGAGACACGGAGGACACGGAGAAAATAGTGGTAGTTCACAGAGAAATTCCTCTCCAAATCTCACTTTTTTCTTCCTCCGTGCGCTCTGTGCCTCCGTGGTGAAGGTTTTTTCAGTACAGCCAATACACGTCCAGAAGTGAGTTCCCGTTTTTCGCTCGCCGAATGATGAACACTGACAAAATAATCCGGTTATAGGCCCGGGGCGCTTCGCGCCCGCGGCCAGCGCCGGGGGATAAAGTCCCCCGGCTAGAAACAGCGCCCCTGCGGGGCTAGCCGGATTTATCCGGCGCTGTTTTGTAGCCCGGCGACTTCATCGCCGGGCGGACGTGGCGAACGCCACGATGACCGATTTAATTTGTGAGCATTCATTACTCGGCAAGTGTTGCAGAGAAAGAGGAACGTTGTTTTTAGACGATTACCAAGTCAACACAATCATGCCAAAAAGCTATCGCAAAGAACGACTGGATGAACTCTTCTGGGAAGAGATCAACAGCATCGTCATGTATGAATTGAGTGACCCTCGGGTGGCTGATATCGGCGTCTCGCAGGTGGATGTGGCGCCTGATCTCACCACTGCGCGCGTCTTCATCACACCTTTTTACGAGGATGTGGATACGAGGGAGACGCTAAAAGGGCTGGATGCGGCCAAGGGCTACATCCGATCTCAATTGGCCCAGCGCATCAAAGTGCGTCGCGTCCCCGAACTGATCTTCAAAATCGATCGCACCTATCTCGAAGCCCGCCGCGTAGACGCTATTCTCGATTCCCTGCCTTCTATTACAGAGGAAACGAACGTAGAGAAAAAAGAAGAGACGACAAGTGACTGATTCCATCCCCAACATTTCTCCTCCGCCCGAGTTGCTGGACGCGCTGCAAAGCGCCCGTCGTCCTCTGCTCATCACCCACATCTCGCCCGACGGCGACGCCATTGGCAGCCTCACGGCCCTGGGCTACCTGCTTTATCGCATGGGCAAGGACCCCATCCTGGCCTGTCAGGATAAAGCGCCCAACGCCTTCAACTTTCTGCCTTTCTACGACCGCATCGTGCAGAATGTGGACGATGCCAACGCCGATCTGGTCATCGCCCTGGATAGCAGCGATCCTTCCCGCATGGGCGACATTTATGATGAAGCCCAATTCGCGGATTTGCCCCTGCTGGTCATCGATCATCATATCACCAACGTTTATTTTGGCGACATCAACTGGGTGGAGCCCGCCTGCTGCGCCACCGATGAACTGATTTTCCACCTCGTCCGGGTGCTGGACGAGCCTCTGGACGAGGCCCTGGCCACCGCGCTGCTCACCGGCATCGTCACCGACACCCGCGGCTTCCGCACATCCAACGTCACCCCGGCCGTGATGCACATCACCGGCCAACTGCTGGACGCAGGCGCTCCTCTGGCGATGATCACCGAGCGCACGCTGGACACTCGCTCCATGGCGCTGATCAAACTCTGGGCGCGGGCGCTGGATACGGTGGAGCTTTCTGATGGCGTCATCAGCGCCATCAACGCCATCCAGATGCGCAAAGATCTGGGCGGCCTCATCCGGGCGGAGGGGCTGGTCTCCTTCATTCTGGGCGCGGAGGAAGCCAAGATCGCGGCGGTGTTCACCGAGATGCCCGAGGGCAAGGTCGAATGCAGCTTCCGCGCCCTGCCCGGCTATGATGTCTCGCAAATCGCATTCGAGATGGGTGGCGGCGGCCATCCGCCCGCTGCAGGCTGCACCACCGACGGCGATCTGCCGGGCGTGCGCCGCAAGATAGTGGCCCTGCTGCAGGAAGTTGTGCGTTCCAGGTCCCGTTAGTCCCAATGTCTTCCCAAGATTCCGGCGTCCTCAACATCGACAAGCCCCAGGGTATGACATCCCACGACGTGGTGGCCCGGGTGCGACGCATCACCGGCATCCGTCGCGTGGGCCACGCCGGCACGCTGGACCCCCTGGCCACGGGCGTACTTCTGGTTTGCGTGGGCGCCGCCACCCGCATTGTCGAATATCTGCAAGCCGGACGCAAGGTGTATGAGACCACGGTGCGGCTGGGACAAGAGACAGACACCTATGACGCCGAGGGCGAGATCATCGCTGAGGCGCCCGTCCCCGATTTCTCCATCGAGACGTTGGCGCGGGCGCTGGATGCGTTTCGGGGGGAGATCGAGCAGACTCCGCCCGCCTACTCGGCCATCAAGCGAAACGGCCTGCCCCTTTACAAGCTGGCCCGTGCGGGCAAGGTCGTCCAGGTTCCCAAACGCCGGGTGGTCATCGACGACATCGCCATCCTGAGCTGGCGCAATCCTCATCTGCAACTGCGCATCACCTGCTCGCCCGGAACCTACATCCGCGCCATCGCACATGACCTGGGGCGGGCCCTGGGCGTGGGCGGGCATGTGCAAAGCCTGCGCCGCATCGCCTCGGGCTCGTGGCGGGCGGAGGATGCGGTGACGCTGGAGGCGCTGGCGGCCGCGGGGAGCGAATGGCCCCGCTATCTCCACGGCCTGCGCGGCGCGCTCTCCATGCTGCCGCCGGTGGTGCTGCCCGCGGAGCAGGCGTATCGCTTCGCCCTGGGCCAGCGCGTGCCCCTGCCCGATGATTCATCCCCGCCCCCGGGACAGGATCTGCGTGTTCTTGGACCGGGCGAGAAATTCATCGGCGTCGGGCGCATCAAAGAAGGCGTCCTGGCCCCCTACAAAGTCTTCGCCGACCCCGCAAAGTTCAAGGCAAAGGCAGAGTCCGCCGGGCGATGAAGTCGCCGGGCTACAAAACAGCGCCGGATAAATCCGGCTAGCCCCGTAGGGGCGCTGTTTCTAGCCGGGGGACTTCATCCCCCGGCGCTGGCGGCGGACGCGAAGCGTCCTCATCCCTCATCCGGCGTTTGGAAAACGGAATGACCGACTAAATTGACACCATGCCAGATTACGTTTGACGCTTGACGTTTTACGATCTTGCATATCGCCTGTTGGCGGCTCCAGCCTTCAGGATTCGCAAGCTGTATTGTCATCAGGTTTTCCTCCCCATCCCACCCCATTCCAGGCCAACATCATGTTCCGACCCCAACTCGTCACTGTCAATTGCGCCCATTGCGGCTTTCCCTTTCAGATTCCCGTCTTCTCCATCATCGATGTCAAACAGAACCCCGAGCTCAAGCGCGCGCTGCTCTCGGGCGAGCTGAACGCGGCCCAATGCCCGAGCTGCGGCCGGGTGAATTACATCGGCGGCCCGTTGCTCTACCATGATCCCGACCACGAATTCCTGGCCGTCTACATCCCCATGGAGGCCAACATCCCCGAGGTCGAGCGCCAGAAGATCGTCGGCGAGCTCACCAACGCGCTGATGAACGCCCTGCCCGCGGAGGATCGTCGCGGCTACATGCTCACGCCCCAGCAGTTCTTCGATCTCGACACCCTCATCCGCAAAATTCTGGAACTCGACGGCGTCACCAGCGAGATGCTGGAGGCCAGCAGCCGCAAGATTGCGCTGATGGAGAAGCTGCTGAATTTGCAGAACGACGAGATGACCTTCAATATGGCCGTGGCCGAAAACAAAGAGCTGCTGGATCGCGAATTCTTCATGCTCATCGCCGACGCCATCGAGCGCTATCGGGCCCTGGGCCAGGAAGACAACGTGAAGGCCCTGGAGGCCCTGCGCGCGCGGCTGATGCCCGTCACTGAATTCGGGCGACGCCTGCTGAAACAGCAAAAGGCCGTCGAGGCCCTGGGCCAGCGCCCCACCCGCCAGCAGGTGCTGGAGGCCATCATCGCGGGCGATCAGGACGAAGCCGAAGCCATCACCATCGCCGCGCTGCCCATGCTGGATTACGGCTTCTTCCAGGATCTGACCAATCACATCGAAGCCGCTCAGGGCGAAGAACGCGAAGCGTTGGAAGCCAAACGCGATCTCATGCTGAACATCCTGGAAACCTTCCGGCGGATCGATGAAGAGGCTTTCAAATCCGCCTCGAAAGTGGCCGATGAACTCATCAAAGCCGGGGATCTGGACAAGGCCATCCGCGAACTGGCCCCCATGATTGACGAGCGGGTGCTGGATGTGCTGCTGCGAGACTTGCAGATCGCCCGGGCAGAGGGCGCGCCCGAGCTGGCCGCCCGCATTCAGCAAGTGCTGGAGAAGCTGAAAGAAGCCGCTGACGAATCCATGCCTCCTTCCCTCGCCCTCATCCTCAGGCTGGTTGATGCGGAATATCCCCAGGGAACCAAAGCGCTGCTGGAAGAGAACCGGGAAAGCCTCGACGAGCAATTCTTCACCCTGCTCGATTCATTCATCCAGGATGTGGAAAAATCATCCAGCTATGACCCCAAAACCAGGGATGAAATTCTGCGTCACCTGCGCAACATCGCGGTTCAGGCGAAACTCATCGCCTGAGACGGATTATCTGGCGGCCCGACGCAAATGGGGTGGAGGGAAAGACATGTCACCGAATTTACGTCAGGTTGCTGGCTGATCATGCGCTCTCCATCCCCAAAGCATCACCTTCTCAGGAGGCCCGCCCATGCGCGTTGGAATGTTTGCCAATTCTTATCTGCCTGTTGTCAACGGCGTCGTTCGCTCTATCATGCTCTATCGCCAGGGCTTGCTGAACGACTGCCATTTTGTGGGCGTTTTTGCGCCCGACGCCCGGGATTATGAGGACGAACAGCCCTTCATCTTCCGCTATCCCGCCATCCCCCTGCCCACCCAGCTCAAACTCTCCTTCCCGGTGGTGGCCGCGCCGCACATCACCTGGATGCTGCCGCGGCTGAAGCTGGACATCATCCACGCCCATCACCCTGTCATCGTGGGCGCCGAGGCAGCCCGCTTCAGTGAAGAGCTGGACATCCCCCTGGTGTTCACCTTCCACACCATGTATCACGAATACACCCACTATTTTTTGGGCATGGATAACGAGTTGGTCAAGCAAATCGTGCGCAAAGCCGTGCGCGACTTCGCCAATCGGGCGGATCACATCATCGCCCCCTCGCCCGCGGTGGTGGACCTGATGCCCAGCTATGGCATCCAGAAACCGGTGGACATCCTGCCCACGCCGGTGGACATCGATAAATTCAAGCCCCGGCCCAAACCTCTCCTCAGCGATCCCAACCGCATCCGGCTCATCTATGTGGGACGGGTGGCGAAAGAGAAAAATCTTGATTTCCTGCTGCGCACATTCGCCATGGCCGCGGCCAAAGACGACCGTCTGGAACTGCTGCTGGTGGGCGGCGGCCCCAGTCTGGAAGACCTGAAGAAGCTGGCCAAAAAGCTCGAAATCGATAATAAAGTGTCCTTCACCGGCATGGTTCCTTTCGAGCGGGTGGTGGATGAACTGAGCCTGGCTGACCTCTTCATCTTCTCATCCACCAGCGAAACCCAGGGGCTTGTGGTGCTTGAGGCCATGGCCGCGGGCCTGCCCCTGGTCATGGTCGAATCCAGAGCGCTGCTCTACTTCGTGAATCCGGGCGAGGATTGCGTGGTCACGTCCGAAAAGGAAGAGGACATGGCCGCGGCCATTCTCTCGCTGGTCAACGATCCCGAGCGCCTGCGGGCCATGGGCCGCGCCGCTCGCAAGAACGCCGAAAAATACAGCATCCCCACCCTCACCTCCCGCCTGCTGGATATCTATCAGGCGGCGGCTGACGCCCACTATCGCATCGAATAATAGCTGTACTGAACAAACCTTCAACACGGAGGCACAGAGCGCACGGAGGAAGAAAAAGGTGAGATTTGGAGAGGAATTTCTCTGTGAACCACCACTATTTTCTCCGTGTCCTCCGTGTCTCCGTGGTGAAATGACCTTTTTGCAGTGGAGTTAATAATGAATGCTGAGATCATAACCACTGGCACCGAACTCCTCCTCGGCGAAATCGTCGACACCAACGCGCCCTTTATCGCCCGCCAACTGCGGGCCATCGGCGTCAATCTCTTCTACAAGACCACGGTGGGAGACAACCGCGAGCGTCTGACCGAGGCTCTGAACCAGGCTCTGGCGCGCTCCGACGCGGTCATCGTCACCGGCGGCCTGGGGCCCACGGTGGATGACATCACCCGCGAGGCCGTAGCCGACGCCACCGGTCGTCCGCTGGAACTGCGCCCGGAGATCGTCGAACATCTGCGGTCCTTCTTCGAACAGCGGGGACGGCGTCTCACCGAAAACAACCTGCGACAGGCCTATCTGCCCAAAGACGCCATCATGCTGCCCAATCCCATCGGCACAGCCCCGGGCTTCATCGTCGAAGACCCGCGAGGCGTCATCATCACCATGCCCGGCGTGCCGCGAGAGATGGAACGCATGATGACGGAGCAAGTGATCCCCTACCTGAAGGCGAAGATGGACGAGCCTTCGGTCATCGTCACCCGCATCATTCACACCGCGGGCATCGGCGAAAGCTCTATCGACGCCATGATCGGCGATCTGATGCGACTCTCCAATCCCACCGTGGGCCTGGCCGCGCATCTGGGCCAGGTGGACATCCGGCTGACGGTCCGGGCCGCCACCACAGAAGCGGCCCGAGAACTGCTGGCGCCGGTGGAGGCCGAGATCCGCGCAAAGCTGGAAAACTGGATCTACGGCGTCGATGATGAGACCCTGGGCGGCGTCATCGCCCGCTGGCTGCGACAACGCAACGCCCGGCTCGCCATCTTCACCACCAACACCCGCGGCGCGCTACTAGAGAAATTCCCCGAGGCGGATCGCGACGTGCTGGCGGGTTACTTTGTGGATATCGGCGCGTTGCAAGGCTGCGAAAGCTGCGCCGATTTCACCGAATCCAACGCCCGGGCGGTGGCGAAAACCCTGCAAGCGCTGACCCGCGCGGAGTACGCCCTGGCCCTCATGGGCTCAGATGATCCAAATCTGGGATTCTGGGCCGAAAATCGGGGCGAGACCTGGCTGGCCTTCGCCACGCCGCGAACCATCATCACAAGATCATTGCCCGCCGCGGGCGCTGACGATTTCACCCGCAACTGGCTGGCCGTCAACGCACTTTCCTACGTCTATCACAAGCTGCGCGAAGAAAGCCAGTAGGCGCGTCCCCAACGACTGCTACGCCCGCGGGCCTTGTCAAATCGAACATTCACGCTATCCCGCCGTGAAATTGGAAGGCGAGCGACACCCCATGCCCCTGACAGCCGCCGACATCCCCCACATCCCGCAACGCCCCCTCGTGGCGGTGGGCTCGCGCAATCGGCCCAAGCTCGAAGCTGCGCGCATGGTCTTCACCGTCATCTGGCCCGAAGCCGAGATCATCGCCGCGCCCGTTCCCTCGGGCGTCAGCGATCAACCCTGGAGCGCGGAGGAAGCCGCCCGCGGCGCCATCAACCGCGCCCGCAGAGCCCTGCGTCAGGCGAACGCCGACATGGGCGTGGGCCTGGAAGGCGGCGTCGAGGAAGGCCCGGGCGGCTTGCTCTACCTCTCGGGCTGGAGCGCTGTGGCCACCGCCAACGGGAAATTGGGCGTTGGCGGCGGCGGTCGCACCCTGCTGCCGCCCGAACTGGCGGACATGCTGCGGTCGGGTGTAGAATTGGGGCCAGCCATCGACGCCTGGTTGGGCCGAAAAGGCGTGCGCCACCAGGAGGGCGCCGTGGGCGTGCTGACTGGCGGGCATCTGGGACGGGCGGCCTCCTTCGCCAATCTGTTGCAGCACGCCCTGGCCGTTATCCTACATCCCGAATGGTTTCCTGATCTTGACTATACAGCTCACATATCAAACCTTGAAGGCTAGAGCCGCCAACAGGCGACATGACAAGGCCGTAAAACGTCAATCGTCAAACGTCACACTGTTGTAACGATGTCATGGCTCATTGCAGGACGCTTCTCTGCCGACAACCGCCTGACGTTTGACGTTTTACGTATGACGTGGATTGGCATAAATGGCTAACGTTGCTTCATCAGGCGTTTTTTCGTTGTGACCTGTATAGCTTGACAATGTCACATTACGTCATTCAGCAATTTCAAATGGGTGCGTCCTTTTTCGGTTGAAGCGTTTGCCACGTCCGCCCGGCGATGAAGTCGCCGGGCTACAAAACAGCGCCGGATAAATCCGGCTAGCCCCGCAGGGGCGCTGTTTCTAGCCGGGGGAC
>JALWDV010000187.1 GCA_027036755.1 Anaerolineae bacterium | reverse complement strand
ATTGATTAAATGGCCAACAATCAATATCACAGGAATCTTCCTGTTTTCAATTGTCAAGGTGCTGGAAAACTGGCTCGGCGCCAGATCGATTTGTCAAGCTGGTTTTACTGCAAATGAACCATGCCGACGAGACCAAAGTGTGCAACAGCTTCTAGGGGGTCATATCCGTCAAATAAGCTCGTCGCCTCAGGTCGAAGACGCCGCCATCAGTGATGATCTCGGTCAGGGCGTCATTGGGGATGACCGCTCGCCCGGGGCGGCCCGTTAGCGCCTTCTGCACCTCTGGCGGATAGGTCGTTCCTTCGGGTTGCAGGATCATTTGCGGGCGCAACGCGGTTAGCGAGCCGCGATGCGGCCATGCGCCCGTCCCGGGCCAGGGCGTGACCAGCAGCGCGACCGGGGTCAGAAGCCCGCTGGAAACAAGCGCGGCTTGAGTCTGCTGGCTGCTGGTCAGGGGCAGCAACAAGGAAAATTCGCCATAGTCGAGGCGATAGAGGGGCGATTCATTTTCGGGCGTGGGCAATCGAACGAGATCGACGCCCGCATCCAGTTGCACCACGGTTCCGGGCGGCAGTCCCGAAGGCAGGATGTTTTCCCCGGCAATCCCCGCTGGCATTGCGCCCGCGTCTTCCGGCGCCGCGGTGCTGATGAGTAGCTGGATGGGACGACGGCCCCGGGGCAGGGTGGTCAAGACGTCGGCCAGGGAAATGGCGCTCTCGCGGCCATCCCAAACCAGCGCCCGATTGCCCCCGGGCGTGACGATGAGCCAGGCGACGTTGTTTTCCAACCCCAGCAGTTGGATGTGGAGATTGCCGTCGGGCCGGGCCTCTAGCGTTGTGACGCCCATCCACAACGCGAAAATCGCCACGCCCGCGGCCAGCGTCGCCCGGACGAGCGCGGGCCGCCACTCGGGCGGGATGAGATGCCGGGCGCGCTGTTCTCGTCGCAACAGCCACCACAAAAACGCCGCGCCAAAACCGACGTAGTAGAGTCCCGCAACCATTCGCCCGAAAGCGCCCACCTCGATGGAGCCCCAGGGGATGGCGGCCATCCGTTCCACAACGAACACCGTCCACCACAGGCTGGCCAGGGGAATGAGGGCGATGAGCTGGCCCAGGGGAAAGAAGATGGCGGCCAGCATGATGGCCAGTCCGCCCGCAATCATAATGGGGGGTTGCACGGGAATGATGAGCAGGTTGGCCAGAAAAGAGATGATGGAGAGTCGTCCAAAATAATAAACCACCATGGGCATCGTCGTTATCTGGGCGGCAACGGTGATGAGCAGCCCTTCGGCCAGCAGGTTGTTGGCCAACCGCGGCAGACGCTTGCCAACGTGGGCGTCCCACCATTGCTGCAACGGCGTGCCGAAGAGGATAAGCCCAAGGGTGGCCATGAAGCTGAGCTGAAATCCCACATCCCACAAAGTGAGGGGATTGAGCAGCAGCATTGCCAGGGCGGCAATGAACAGGGTGATGATGGCTGCGCTCTGACGGTTGAAGGCCACGGCCA
>JALWDV010000186.1 GCA_027036755.1 Anaerolineae bacterium | reverse complement strand
AAGAGCCCATCGACTTTCTCTTCATCCGCCCATCTTTGTGGAAGCAGATACAGCAGGCCCGACGCACCGCCGCGACCAGCGATTCGCCCGAAGCCCACAAAACCCTGGGAGCCATCTACGCCCAACTGGCCACCGTCACCCGAGACCCGGACATCTTCGCGCGGTATTATCCTCTGGCCGTAGCCTCATACGCCCGGGCGCAGCAACTGGCCCCGGACGATCCCGCCCCCTATCTGGCCCTGGCGCAGCTTTATCAATTGCAGGCGGACCTGAGCCCGGAGCAGGCGTCCGCTTACACCGGATTGGCCATCAATGAGCTGGTCAAGGCCCTGGAACACGGCGTTACCGGCTCGGATATCCGCGAAAAAGTGGCCCAGGGATTCGCCTCTCTCATCGATCAGGCCCGGCGGCGGGGCGATTTCGATGCAGCCAACACCTATCTGCAGCGACTGGAAGAGTTGGCCAATGATTATCCCGAATTGATCGACAGCGGCGAGATTCAGGCCGAGCGCCGCGCTTTGGCCATCGATTGGGCGGAACATGTGCTCAACGATCAAGGCCCCGCGCCCGCCCGGGCCGTGCTCGCCCAGCTTTTCGGCAAAGAGGCCACGCTGCCCCAGGGCGCGCAATTCTCCCGCATCAATTCCCTCTATGTGGCGGTGCGCACCGAGCCGCATCTGCGCACGCTGGACATCAACGCAGCCATGCGCGATGGCGACGTCACCCTTATCTCGCAACTGGCCCGGATATTCGGGCAGACCGGCGTCGTCAGGGTGGAGCTGCAGGAAGTCGATCCCACTCTGCTTCATGTTGAGATTCCTTTCGAAAATGAACAGGAGCTCATCGAGATTCAGACGACCCTGGCCGACGCCATCCCGCCCGAGCCTGAATGGGCGTTGCTCCAGGCCATCCTGCGCCCGCAATCATTGACATGGGCGCAAACTGACGAACGATGGCGCACCATCGAAACCTATGAAGAAAACGTCAGTTTCGTTTCGGTTTCGGCCGACGCGGGCATCCAGGCCCTCTTGCTGGAGCGGGCGGCCAATTCACTGGACGCCAACGATCCCCTCAATCGTTTGCTGAGCAAGATTTGGAATCAGGAAGCCGCCATCTGGCGTAGTCTGGCCGAAAACAGCAGCGCCCGCTATACGCTCACCCTCTATCCCCGCCCCGGTGCGCCTCTGGTGCAGACCTGGACGGTTTTTCCGGGTGACGAGGTGACCATGACCGGCAAAGCGGTTCAGCACCATCTTGGCACCATCTTGCTGGTCAGCCTGGGCGTTTACATCTTCTTCATCGCCCTCACCTGGCTGCTGTTCAAGCTGTTTCGTAAATAGGCTCTCCTACGTCATTTCGAGGGAGCGAAGCGACCGAGAAATCCCCTTGCAGCCGAGGAGATTCCTCCTCCCTGCGGTCGTCGGAATGACGTAACGAGGGATTTTCGTCCGTTATGTGGTGAGCAATCGTTCATGGCGACTGCTTTGAAAATAGAACACGGATGAACAC
>JALWDV010000185.1 GCA_027036755.1 Anaerolineae bacterium | reverse complement strand
AGGCCCAGTCCCTCGTTGTAATCGGTGAGATATTTTTCCCAGATGGGGCGTTGCGCTTCGCCGGTTCCTGTCAATGTGGTCATAATCGGGGTGTAGGTGAGTGGGATTGTAAATGGGTTGGGGCCAGTCGGGCGTTTTGGCCGCATGATGAATGTTCACAAAACAAATCGCCATAGTGGCGTTCACCACGTCCGCCCGGCGATGAAGTCGCCGGGCTACAAAACAGCGCCGGATGAATCCGGCTAGCCCCGCAGGGGCGCTGTTTCTAGCCGGGGGACTTCATCCCCCGGCGCTGGCGGCGTTGCTGTTTCTTCAACCGAAATAGGACGCCCCCGAAGGGTTTTACGCATGACGTGGGGGGCATAAAGGACCGGCTCTGCTTTGGCGGGCGTTTTGCACACAGTGGCCTGCATAATTACCGAGAGAATGTAACTGCTAACGTACCCCGGTTAACTAACCACAAAGGGCACAAAGGCACTAAGAACACGAAGAAAAAATGTATAAATTCCCCTTTGTGCCTTTGTGTCTTAGTGTTCTTAGTGGTTTTGGGTGACGACCTTAGTAGTTACGAGAGAATTGGAAAATAGCCAGCGGTTAGCAGTATAATGAGAGTGAGCCGGGAATGCAACAATTGCAGCCCCTTTTTTCAGACACAGCCCCATCCGGCCCAGGAGGTTCATTCCATGACCATTTATCAGCACCTCTTGCACAATGGCAAGATAATCCCGAAGGAAGAGGCTTGTTTTCCGGTGTACACCCCCTCGCTGGTGGGCGCGATGGGCGTTTATGAGACGATTTTGGTGAAAGATGGGCGTTATGTGGCCCTGCAAGAGCACCTGGCCCGATTGCTGCAATCGGCAGAAGGCGCTCAGTTGCAGCTCGAACCGAGTCTGGATGAACTGGCGGCCTGGGCGCATGAAATCGTCTCGGCGAATGCGCCCGATGGTCTGGTGCGGGTGTTGGTCATGGATATTGGCAATGAGCACGCGGATGTGTTTCTCTACGAGATGAGCTACGCCGCGCCCTCGCCCGCAGACTACGCTCGCGGCGTGCCGGTCATCCTTTATCATGGCGAACGGGCCATGCCCCTGGTCAAATCCTTCAACACCCTGGTGCCGGGATTGGCGCGCAAGGCGGCCCGGGCCGCGGGCGTGCATGATGCGTTGCTGGTGGATAGAGACGGGCGCGTGACCGAAGGCTCGAATTGCAACGTCTTTATCGTGCAGGATGGCGTGCTGGCTGCGCCGCCCATGGGCGTGGTGCTGGAGGGCACGGTGATGCGGCGGGTCATGGCCCTGGCCCGAGAGCTGGGCATCCCCTTCCAGCGCCGACATTTGCCCGCACGGGACATTCCCCGCTGGAACGAAGTCTTTCTCACCTCCACCCGGCGCGGGGTGCTGCCCGTGCGCCAGGTGGGCGATGTGGAAATCGGCCCGCCCGGGCCCATCACCCGCCAGTTGCACGAGGCTTATCGGGACTGGGAGCAAAAAGAGCTGGGCGGATGACGCGCCCCCCCCTGGTTGCGTCATTCCAGGAGCGACGCACTTCCCACCGGTCTCAAGTGCGTCGCTCCTTTGAATGACGTGAGAGCGTAATGCGTGATGCGTGATGCGTAACGACCTTACGAATTACGCATTACCGCATTCTAAACCTCCACCACCAGAGGCAAGATCATGGGGCGACGACGGGTTTCTTTGTAGCAAAAATCGGCCAGGCGCTTCTTGAGATATTTGATGACCTGGGCGGTGTCGTCATATTCTTCAAGCACATCCCAGACCAGCTCGCGGGCCTCATCCAAAAACGCCTCCGACTCATCCATGTAGATGAAGCCGCGCGTGAGAAGCTCCGGCCCGAAAATCACCTCGCCCGATTCCTCATCCAGCCCGATAGCCACAGCGAGAAATCCGTCCTGCGAGAGGCGCCGCCGTTCTCGCAGCACCGCCGCGCCGATGTCGCCCACGCCTGAGCCATCCACGAACACCCGCCCGCTGTCGATGGCGTCGCCCGGCATGACGCCATCGGGCGTGACGGCCATGCACTGACCATCCTCGATGATGAAGATGTGATCCTCGGGCACGCCCGCTTCGCGGGCCAGGCGCGCATGATGCACCAGTTGGCGATATTCGCCGTGGATGGGAATGAAATACTCCGGCTGCACCAGCTCGATGAGCTTCTTCAGGTCCTGCCTGCTGCCATGCCCGCTGACATGCACGTCCCACAGCTCATCGTAGAAGACATCCGCGCCCAAGCGGAACAGGTTGTCCAGGGTGCGCTGGATCATCTTCTCGTTGCCCGGGATGGGCGTGGCGCTGACGATGACCGTATCGCCCTTGCCGATGTGCAGATGACGATACTCCCCGCGGCTCATCCGCACCAGCGCGCTGGTGGGTTCGCCCTGGCTGCCCGTGCAGATGACCACCACCTGATTGGGCGGCAGATGGTTCATCTTGTCGGGCGTGAGCAGGCCGCCGGGCGGCGGTTTGAGATAGCCCAGTTCGGTGGCCATGCGGGTGTTCTGGATCATGCTGCGACCGGTGACGCCCACCTTGCGCCCGTGTCGATTGGCCACATTGATGACCTGCTGCACGCGTGAGATGTTGGAGGCGAAGGTGGCGAGGATCACCCGTCCGGGCGCATTGCCGATGATCTCATCCAGCGTCTTCTCCAACTCCTTTTCCGAGGGCGTGAACCCCGCAGTCTCGGCGTTGGTGGAATCAGAAAGCAGCAAGCGCACGCCCGCCTCGCCCAATCGCTTCAGCTTGGCCTCGTCGGTCAGACGGCCGTCCACCGGATTTTGATCGAATTTGAAATCGGAGACGTGCAGGATGGTTCCCACCGGCGTGTGCAGGGCCACGGCCAGCGCGTCCGGGATGGAGTGGCAGAGGTGGATGAATTCGATGTCGAAGGGGCCGATGGTCAGACGGCTGTTCTCGTCGATGACCCGCAGATCGGCCTTCTCGTGCAGCTTGTGCTCCTTGAGCTTGTTGCGCACCAGACCCAGGGTGAGCGCGGCGCTGTAAATGGGCGCTTGCACTTGCTGCAACAAAAAGGGCAGCGCCCCGATGTGATCCTCATGCCCGTGGGTGAGGAGGATGGCCTGGAGTTTATCGGCGTTGTCGGTCAGATAGCTGATGTCGGGGATGACGATGTCGATGCCCGGCATGTCCTCCTCCGGGAACATCAGGCCCGCATCCACCAGGATGATGGCGTCGCCGTATTCGTACACCATCATGTTCTTGCCGAACTCGCCCAGCCCCCCCAGGGGAATGATGCGCAATGTCGGTTGTTCTTCCTGATACGTGGTCAATGGCTTATCCTTTTTTGTTCGCGTGACCGGAAACCGCAGACGCGCCGCGCCCTGGCCGGTCTTTGGTGAGACATTATTGGAAATAACCTGCCGCGAGGCGCTCTCCCGCGCTTTCTGCTCACTCGCGCCCAAATCAATGATCAATGATTGATGATTAAAGTAAAAACCACGTTGATGCAGCCTTTAATCATTGTAACTATACACGTACCCTCTCATAGCAAGGCAAAAACCACTAAGGACACTAAGGCATAAAGGGAAAAATAAAAAATTTTCTTCGTGTCTTTGTGACTTTGTGCCTTAGTGGTAAAACCGTCTTGCAGAGGGATCTGTATAGTTACTAATCATGGCTCCACTGCAAAAAGGTCATTTCACCACAGAGACACGGAGGACACGGAGAAAATAGTGGTAGTTCACAGAGAAATTCCTCTCCAAATCTCACCTTTTTCTTCCTCCGTGCACTCTGTGCCTCCGTGTTGAAGGTTTTTTCAGTGCAGCCAATCATTATTCATTAATCTTTGAGCTTTGTCAGCAGCATGATGCCAGGCTTTCTTATTTCCGACAATGTCAAGTGTATTGGGTTCTATAAAAATCGCCGTTTCTGGCGATGCGTTCAGAAGAGGGAGAGCTGCTCGGGCCCGCGGCCATCTTGCTCTCGGGCGTTGCGCAACGCCCGCACTTTGGCCAAAAGCTCGGGGATTCGGGCGAAATCCGCCTCCATGTTCCGCATCCAGTTGGGGTTGCGCAGGGCCGCGGCGGGATGAAACATGGGCGTAACGGCCCGATCCTCCTGCATGATCGGCTGGCCGTGCACCCGGGTGATGCGGGCCGAGGGCGGAAGGAATTGCGCCATGGAAAATCGCCCCAATGTGACGATCACCAATGGATCCATCAGGTCGATCTGCTGGCGAAGCCAGGGCTGACAGGCTTCGAGCTCCGCGGGCAGGGGGTCGCGGTTGGCGGGCGGACGGCACTTGACCACGTTGGTGATGTACACATCCTCCCGGCTGAGCTGGATCTGCGCCAGCAGCTTCTCCAGCAGTCGCCCGGACGCGCCCACAAAGGGCCTGCCCTGTTTGTCTTCGTGGTAGCCGGGGGCCTCGCCGATGAACATGATTTCGGCGTCGGCCGGGCCTTCTCCGGGCACGGCGTGGGTGCGCAATCGCCCCAGAGGACATTTCTGGCAGGAGCGAATCTGCGCTGCGAGTTGTTCCAGGGCGTCTGCGGATGACATGAGGTTCCTCCGGGCGGGTCAGGCGGGCGATGAGAAGCGGGAGCGGCGCCATCGCTCTTGCAAATCGGCCTCCATCGCGGCCAGTTCGGCCAGCAGCGCGTCGCGGGCCAATGCAGGGCGGGTCATAATCACGGCGTCCTCGCCATTATCATTGTAATAATGGTAGCGAATGCCCGCAACCTCGAAGCCATGGCGCAAGTAGAGCTTTTGTGCGGGATAGTTGGAGGCCCGCACCTCCAGCGTGGCCTCGGTGCAGCCCAGCGCTTCTCCCTTCAGCAACAAATGCAGCAGTAGATAGCTGCCCAATCGTCGCCCCTGCCAATCTGGATGGGTGGCAATGGTGGGAATGTGCGCGCTCTTGTCCATCCGCCACACGCCGCCATACGCCAAAATGGGGGGAAACGCAGGGTGTTTGGGGCGCAGCACGTAGTAATGAGACCAGGGATTGGCGGTGATCTCCCGCCGATAGATGCCGCTGGTCCACATAGCCGAAAACACCCGGCGCTCGATGCGCATGACCTCGGGGATGTCTTCGACGGTCATATCGTCGAGGGTGAAGGGCAGTTCGGACATGGAGATCAAGCCTGCGCTGCGGGAGCCGTCTCAGCGCCATCGAGAAAGGGTTTGATGTGCGGCCCCAGGGCGTAGATGCTGATGAATTTGATGTTCAGCGTTTGCACATCGAAATAGAGGCCGAAAAGCAGGGCGGCGATGAAGTCGATGGCGACGAAGATGTAAAGGCGTTTTTTGATGGTGAGCAGGACGGTTCCCATAGGATTCTCGATGGTGAGTTTGATGACTTATCGTGACTGCCGACGTAGCTCAGTTCACTCAACACGGATAGGAGGAAACACGGATAAAATCCTTTCTGAATGACTTCGCGTCTTCGTTTCCGTCGTGTCTTCGTGGCAAAAGAGGGCGATTGGGGCCACTACCTTAGTCGTTGCGTTTGATGACTTATCCCAGGTAGATGGGACTGAGGGAGACGGGATCATCGACATCGCCCGCCTGCCAGCGGGACCAGGCCAGCTCGGCCAGCGCGCCCGCCCGCCGCACCGCCCGGGCAGGCGAAAGAATGGCGGCGTCCTGGCCCCATTCTGCGCCCAACCGGGATTTGTCCTCCGGGCTCAGTTCGCCGACGAAGAGCAAGGGCGGCTGGATTTGCGGCAGCAGCTCGGGCAATTTGTTCAGTCCGAATTTGGTGAGTCGCCGGGGCCGGGAGGCTGCGGGGGCGTAGACCGCCCAGCAATAGCGTCCGCGGCCCGCCGCGACCAAAGCGCAGAGCGGCCGCGTCGCAGGCAGATGCGGGTAGGTCAACGCGTCCAGGGTGGCGACGCCGATGAGGGGCAGATCGCGGGCCAGAGCCACGCCTTTAGCGTAGCTAAGCGCGATGCGCGTGCCGGTGTAGGAGCCGGGCCCGATGCTTGCGGCCAGCGCGGTCAGGTCCGCAGGCGCGACGCCAGCCAGCCGCAGCAGATTATCGACTTGCGGGGCCAGCTCCACCGTGTGACGTCGCTCCGAGCGCCAGTTCAGCTCGGCGACGACCGCATGGCCGTCATACAGGGCGATGGATGCGAATTGGGTGGCGGTGTCGAGGGCGAGGAGCATGGGAGGGGGGGAGATTTGGGATTTGGGATTTGGGATTTCGGATTTGGGATTTCGGATTTGGGATTTGGGATTTGGGATTTCTCGGTCGCTGCGCTCCCTCGAAATGACGTGGGGGAGTCGCGATGCGTGATGCGTGATGCGTAACGACCTCACGAATTACGCATTACGCATCACGCCCGTTGCAGGCTCGTCCAATCTTATCTGCGCATATCCGCTTTTTCTGGTAACTGTTAACGCACCCCGGTCAATAAACCACAAAGGGCGCTAAAGCACTAAGAACACGAAGAAAAAATGTATAAATTTCCCTTTGCGCCTTTGTGTCTTTGTGTCTTTGTGTCTTAGTGTTCTTAGTGGTTTTCGGGTGACGGACCGGTGACGACCTTGGTAGTTACTTTTTCTGCGTCATCTGCGTTCTATTTACGGAACAGTCCAACGGCGGGCGAGCCCGCGCCGATACCGATGAAAGACGAGGACACGGATTGACACGGCCTTCGGTCACAGATTTTTTGAATTATCCGTGTTTTTCTGTGTTCATCCGTGTTCTATTTTCAAAGCAGTTGCGGTGTGCGGCGATCATCGATGGTGAGGCGGCGCACGTCATCGCCCGCGTGCTGAAAATGCACGTCGATGCGTTCCTCAGGCAGGAGGGACGCGATGCGATCCGCCCATTCGATGACCACGATTCCCGCATCGAACAGGTCTTCCAGCCCCAGGGCGACGGCCTCGGGCGCAGCGTTTTGCAGACGATAGACGTCCACATGGAAGAGCCTGCCGCCATCGGGCAGATCGTATTCGTTGATGAGGGTGAAGGTGGGACTGGTGACGGGATCGGTGACGCCCAGCGCCCGGGCCAAAGCCTGGGTGAACAAGGTCTTGCCCGCGCCCAGATCGCCATACAGGGCGATGACCACGGGGCTTTCCAGGCTCTCGGCCAGTCTTCGGGCCAGAGCCCGGGTGGCCTCGGGCGTCTCACAAAGAACGGTCTCGGGCATACGTCGATTTTAGCGAATTGCTGCGGATAAAACAAACCCCCGCGTTCAGCGAGGGGAATGGATGGACTTGGAGGAGAAAGGAAAAGGCTGCATCAATTGGGGATGATGGTGATCTTGCGGGCGTCGCCCTCGCCGATGCTCTCGGTGCGCACATCCTCTCGATCTCGCAGGGCCAGATGAATGAGGCGGCGCTCCCGGGCGGGCATAGGCTCCAGCACGATGGTGCGGCCTTCGCTCACGGCCCGATCCGCCATGTTTCGGGCCAGACGTTGCAGGCTCTGCTCCCGGCGCCGCTTGTAATTCTCCACATCCACCTCGATGCGATACCAGCGATGGGTGTGTTGGTTCACCACCAGCCGGGTGAGATATTGCAGGGCGTCCAGGGTCTCGGCCCGACGACCGATGAGAATGCCCAAATCATCGCCGGTGATGTTGAGGCGATACATGGTTTCCTCATCGCCCTCGACGATCTGCGTTTCCACCTTCGCGTCCAGGCCCATGCGATCCAGCACGCCCTGGAGGAAGTCGGCGCTGGTGGACAGCACCAACTCATCCTCGTCGCTCAAAGCGGGACTTTCCTGTTGGGGTTCAGGAGCAGGCTCGGGCTCGGGTTCGGCTTCTTGTGCTGGCTCGATGGGCTCGGGCGTCTCGTCTGCGACGGGCGCGGCGATTTCTTCGGGCTGCGCAGCGGGCGTTTCGGCTTCCGCCTCCGCGTCGGCTGCGGGGATGATGCGAACCACAGCATCTTTGGCTCCCATGCCAAAGACGCCCGAACGCCCTTCATCGACGATCTCGATGACGACCTCGTCTTGCGAAAGGCCCAGGGCTTCGAGACCTTTGGCGATAGCTTCTTTGACGGTGCGAGCTTCAAATTCAGGCATAATGTTCTTCTTGTATGGATGCGTCTAGCGCTTGCGACGGCGCTTGCGTTTGGCCGGCGGCGGAGAAGAAGGCGCGTGTTTTGCTTTTTTGTCCGCGTCTTCGAATTCCACATCTTCGGCGTTGGCTGCTGCGCTTCTGCCAACGGCGATCTTGACTCCTTCGAGTTCGAGTTGGTCTTCCCACTTGTGAGCCTGCTTGTTCACATAGAGTTGCTGCGCCAGAGCAAAGGCGTTGCTGACCACCCAGTAGAGACTCAGGCCCGCGGGCACCTGCAAGGCGAACCACACGAACATCAGGGTCATCATCCAGGTCATGTTGCCCATCATGCCCGCAGCGGGATTGCTGTCATCCTGCTTGGGCTGCGCCTGCTGGGTGTATTTGGTCATGGCGAACTGGGTGATAGCCAGCAACGCGGGCAGCACCAGATAAGGCCAGATATCAGGCTGAGTCAGCTTTTGCAGGGTGAAGTCGTTGGTCAGCCAGCTCATCCCCTGGCGGTATTCGGGCTTGGAGATATCGGGGATGAAGTACCAGGACGAGCCGACGATGGAAACGCCTTCCACCGCCCCCGCCGCAAGGCCGATGAGTGCGTAGTAAAATGCGAACAGGATGGGCATTTGCAGCAAGGTGGGCAGACATCCGGCCATTTGGGCCTTCATAATGCCCGCCTCCTGCTGCAGCTTCATCTGCTCCTGCTGCATTTTCTGTTTGTCGTGGGCGTATTTCTTCTTTATCTTGTCCAGCTCCGGCTGCAATATCTTCATCTTGGCCTGAGCTTCCTTCATGGACCGCATCTGCTTCAGGCCCAGAGGCAGCAGCAACAGCCGGATGAGCAACGCCACCAGGATGATGGACCAGCCCCACGAATTGGGCTCGCCAATGACGGGAACCAGCAATTTGTCGTGGAAGAAGACAATCAGAGCGCGCAAAGGCGCAGCCAGCGGCTCGAAGATGCCGGGCTTGTAAGCTCCTGTTTGGGGATCAACGCCGCCGCAGCCACTGAGAAGTATCGCGGCCAGCACCAGCACCAGCAAGAGAATGAGAATCCGTTTTTTCGATCGTGTCACGCTGTTTTCCGTCCAGTGAGAAGAATATCGGGGGCGCCCCCGAATGGATCATGGGTGGTGGTGATCATGATGATCGTGCTGATCGTGATCATCATCCAGTTTTTCCGGCACCGGGTCATAGCCGCCTTCATGAAATGGCGTGCAGCGGGCGATGCGCCTGGCTCCCAACCATCCGCCCTTGATCACGCCAAACCGCTCGATGGCCTCATAGGTGTAGTGCGAGCAAGTGGGCGTGTAGATGCAGTTGCTCCCCAACATCGGCGATAAGGCTATCTGATAGAAGCGGATGAGCTTAAGAAAGAGCTGTTTGATCAGGTTGGAGATGAGACGCATGATGCCTGTCTTGCAACAAGCCCGCCTGCGCAAGCATCTGCTTGCAAGCGGCCTGCACGTCATGGAAATCGGCGTTGGCAATGGGGCGTCGGGCGATGCACACCACGTCCCATCCGGGAGCAATGTCATCCCACATCAGCCGCACAGATTCTCGCATAAGCCGACGCACGCGATTGCGTTTGACCGCGTTGCCGATGCGTTTGCTGGCGGTGAAGCCGAATCGACTGTGAGGGAGATCATTGGGCAGGATCACCAGGATCAGCAGCCGGTGCTTGTAGCTGCGTCCCTGCCTGCGAACCTGCTGAAAGCGTTTTTTATCCCGGAGACGAAATTGCCGGCGCACGGAATTCGCCAGATTGCTTAGACGGTCAGGCGCTTGCGACCGCGCAGACGCCGCCGCTTGAGGACGTTGCGGCCGCCGGTGGTTTTCATGCGGGCCCGAAAGCCATGCGTTTTGGCGCGCTTGCGCACTTTGGGTTGCCAGGTTCGTTTCGGCATTTTACACTTCCTTTTGTTTGTATGAGGTGCGGGCGCAAAAAGGCCCGGAAAACGGTAACTGCTAACGCACCCCGGTCAACAAACCACAAAGGGCACAAAGGCACTAAGAACATGAAGAAAAAATGTATAAATTCCCCTTTGTGCCTTTGTGTCTTAGTGTGCTTAGTGGTTTTCGGGTGACGACCGGTGACGACCTTAGTAGTTACGGAAAACGACAAAAAAGGAGGGAAGGCCGGAGACCTCCCCTGTACTGAGGCGACTAGCTATTATACATCCAATTCAGGCCAACGCCAAAATCCCGCGTGTATTTCAAAATCGCTCAAATCACGACCTTTGTGCCAACATCGCCGTCTTGCAGGGCCCCTCGCAGCCTGCCTTCCTCCATCATCGAGAAGAGTCTGACCGTCATGCCCGCCCGGATGCGCTCTTTCGCCCGGGCGATCTCCTTCAGCTTGCCCGCCATGGCCCCGCTCACATCCAGCCCTCGCCCCGAAAGCGCCACATCGGCCATGCGGCCGAGGCTGAGCTCGGGGATGCGCCGGGCGTCGGCCCGATGACGGGGATCGGCATCGAAGACGCCATCTACATCGGTGGCGAAGAGCAGCCGCATGGCGTCGAGACGCAGCGCCAGATCCACGCTGATGGCGTCGCCGCTATACACGCTGAATCCGACGCGGGCGTCGACCAGCATATCGCCGCCCAACACCGGCGTCATGCCCAGCCGCAAAAAGCCCCGCACCGGATCGAGAAACTGCTCTCGCATGCGCCGGTTGTCCGCGGTCATGCCGGAGCTGGGGAGCATGAGCACGGCCGGGACGCCCGCGTCTTGCAGGGCTGTGACGATGGCGCTGCGCAGGCGCATCACCTGACTCTGGGTGCGCGAGAAGGGCAGGAGTTGCTCGGGCGACTGGAAGCCGCGATGGAGCTGATGTTGGAGCACGGGGAGATGCCCGTAGGAGCCAACGCCATGCACCAGGAGCAGCTCATCGAGCAGCCCCTCCGTCTGGCATGCCTTGATCTCGCGGGCGATGCGGGCCAGCAGATCGGTTCGCAGGGAATCAGGTCGGGATTTATCGGTGAGCAGCGCGCCGCCCAGCTTGAGGATGGTGAGCATGGGCTACACCTCGAACGCCCATTCGCCCTGGCGGAAGACAGGCTCGGCGCTGCCATCGGGCAGGATGCCGTCGATATCCATTTCATCGGAGCCCATCATAAAATCCACGTGGATGAGGCTGTCGTTGCCGCCCGCAGCGCCGAATTCCTCTTCGCTCATCTCCTCGCCGCCCTTGAGGCTGGTGCGATAGGCGCGCCCCAGGGCCAGATGGCAGGAGGCGTTTTCATCGTAGAGGGTGTTGTAGAAGAGAATGCCGGTTCGGGCGATGGGCGAGCTCTGGGGCGCCAGCGCCACCTCGCCCAGATGCACCGCGCCTTCGTCGGTTTCCAACAGATTTTTCAGCACCTCCTCGCCCCGGGCCGCGTGGACTTCCACCACCTTGCCCTCCTCGAAGCGAAACCAGAAATCCTCCACCAGATTGCCGTGCAGGCTCAGGGGCAGGGTGGCCCGCACCGTGCCGTTCACCCGATCCTTGTGCGGCAGGGTGAAGATCTCTTCGGTGGGGATGTTGGCGGTGAAGGGATTGCCCTGGGGCGTCTTGCCATAGCCGCCCATCCACACATGATTTTCAGGCAGTCCCAGGGTGAGATCAGTGCCGGGCGCGGTGTATTTCAGCGCGACGTACTGTTTTTCGGTCATATAGGCGCTGCGTTTGACCAGCTCTTCGGTGTGCTTGCGCCACGCCTCCATCGGATCGGACGCGTCGACCCGGCAGATTTTGAAGATGGCGTCCCACAGGGCGGGCACGCGTTCCGCCTCGGGCAGATGAGCGAAGACTTTGTTGGCCCATCCGGGCGTCGACGCGGCGATGACCGTCCAGGGCGCGTAATCCTTGCCCAGCAGTTCGGAGAAGGGGCGCAATTTTTGGGCAGCGGCCTTGCGCGAGGCGCTGATGAGCTCCGGATCCTGGTCTTTCAGCAGATCGGGATCCGAGGCGTACACCGAGAGGATGGCGTCGCCTTTCTCGGCAAAGCCGATCATGGCGTTGGCGTACCAGTCGGGGAAGTGATCGAAGCTGTCGCGAGGCGCGTATTGGTGGCGGATGAGAGTCAGCTCGTCATCGTTGTAAAAGACGTTGACGTATTTGGCTCCCGCTTTGTAGGCTTCGATGGCCAGTTTGCGGGCCAGGGCCGCGGCCTCGATGGGCACGCGCAACACCAGCTCCTGACCAGGCTGGATGTTGACGCCAACCTTGACCACCAGCCTGGCGTATTTTTGTAATCTGGTATCGAAATCGTTGTGCATGAGAATCTCCAAGAAGATGCTTCGCCCGCTACGCGGGCGGTGGGAGCAAAAAAGGATGCAAAAGCGAATTGCCGTTGCATCCTTTGATTTTACCAGCAAAGAGGCCCTTTTACGTCATTTCATCCAGACGTTTCTGCCATTTGGCGGTCAATTTTTCGTAGATGGCCTCGCTGATCTCGCCATTGGCCAGCCGCATATCCAGATTATCCAGCATGGCCTGGATTTCGGCCTTGGTGGTGGGCGTGGCGGGCGCTGCGGCCTGCTGTTGCTGGGGCTGCTGCTGCGCCCCCGCCATGGCCTGGGCGATCATGCCGCCCAGGCCCGCGCCCATGCCGATGCCTGCACCCAGGCCCAGGCCCTCGCTCATGCCGCCGCCGCCCTGGCCCGAGGCTTTGGCCGCATCGCCCATGGCCAGCGCCGCCTTGAATTGCAGATATTTCTGCATATCGCCGATGGCGCCCATCGCGGCCCGTTCGTCGATGGCCTTGAGGGTCTCTTCGGGCGCGCTGATGGATTCGATGAATATCTGCTTCAATTGCAGCCCCACCTGCTCGAAGCGTTCAGACATCTTGGCCTTCAGGGCCACGCCCAGCTCTTCCATCAGCGAGGGCAGGTCGAACAGGCCCGCCTTGGTCTCGCCCAGCAGATCGGTCAGGGTGGAGACGATCTGCCCGCGCAGCCAGTTGGTGATCTCGCCGGTGCTATAAAGCCCGCGCTGCCCCACGATCTGCGCCACGAAGCGCTGAGCGTCGGCCACCTTGAAGGAGTATGCGCCAAAGGCCCGCAACCGCACCATGCCCAGATCAGGATCGCGCAGGGCGATGGGCTGGGAGGTGCCCCACTTCTGATCCAGCATGTCGATCATGTTGACGAAATAGACCGAGGCCTTGAAGGGCGATTCACCATCGAAGAGCTTGCCCAGCAGGTTGATGAGCAGGGGGATGTTGGCGGTGGTCAGGGTGTGGCGGCCCGGGCCAAAGGTGTCCAGGGCCTTGCCATCGCGGAAGAAAACCGCGTTCTGGCTTTCGCCCACCACTAGCTGCGAGCCCAGACGAATGTCGCCCCAGCCGGTCTGGGGCACGCGCAGCACCAGATCGTCGCCGCGCATATCCGGGGCCTGGATGATGTCGAAAATTCGTGCCATGATATTGCTCCTTGGGATGAAAGTGAAATGTTAGCTGATGTCGGTTATTGGTCTTCCGGGGCGGCCGGCGATGCGTCTTCGATAGTCGAAGCCTCGGGCAGGGCGGAGGTCTCGGCCTCCATGGCTCGGATGGCCTCTCTGCGATGATCCAGACGCTGGTCGAGTTCGCCCAGGTGATTGAGCAGCCTCTTCAGCGCCGGCGTGTAATCCTCCCCCGCCTCCACCGCCTGCGCCAACTGGTCGATGTCTTCATCGATGGCGGGTGCGCTGGCCGCGATGCGTTCATCGAACTGGCGGAGTTTCTCCAGCTCCGGCTCCCGGATTTTTTCCGCGTCGAAAAATCCGGCATAGCCGCTGGGGGCTGTGCGGATGCGATCGATCAGCAATTGCAGTTTGGCCGCGGCCATATCCACCCGCGGCAGATCGGGCAGCTTGCCCTTATTCAGCAGCGTTCGCTCGATCTCCACCACGCGTTTGCGGGCCGATTCCAGCGCCACCGCGATGCTTTCTCTCAGCCTGCGATCTGCGTCCCGCCGCCGTTCTTTATCCCGATAGTCGCCGATGACGGGCAAATCTGAAAAAATGCCAGTGGCCGAATCGATGCCCGCCTGCGCGGTTTTGGTGGCCTTATCGATAAAATCTTTCATGGATAACCTCCTGGGTGTTAAATATCAGTTTTTGTGAAGAAAAATCTCTGTGCCGCAATAGGGGCAGACCACAAGACCTTTGCCCGCCAGCTCCAGCTTGGCGCCACAATTGGGGCAGCGCTGATCCGCCTTCAGTTCCGAGGCCTCCTTCGAGTAGAGGATGCCATCCTTCCAGTTGATCGCGCCCGAGAACAAATCCTTGCCCACCAGGTCCCGCACCAGGTCTTCCACCTGCTCGCGGGGGATGTTGAGCTCGATGGCGATGTCGCTGAGCCGGACTTTGCCCTGGGTGAGCACCATGTTGAGGATGGTGCGCTCCATCTGGGCGCGTGACATGCGGGCCTCCTCCTGCTTGCCATGCCACAGCAGATATCCGCCCACCGCGGCCAGGGGCAGCACGACGAAGATGAAGACGAGGATGAAGCCGAGGGTTTGTCCGCCCAGGGTGGCGGAGGCCTCGGTGAAGAGTTGCACGCCGAACAGCGCGCCTGATCCCAGACAGATGAGGATGGCGGCCGCCAACAAGATGATGCCAACAATGCGTCCTGTGCTTTTCATAGGCTTGATGATGGAGTGAGAGATTGAGTGGGGGGGAAGTAACTCCAAATTTAGAATCCACAAGAGGAAAGGGGGGATTTCACCCCTCCCGGCCTCCCTTTGGC
>JALWDV010000184.1 GCA_027036755.1 Anaerolineae bacterium | reverse complement strand
AAGTCCTCCGGCTAGAAACAGCGCCCCTGCGGGGCTAGCCGGATTTATCCGGCGCTGTTTTGTAGCCCGGCGACTTCATCGCCGGGCGGACGTGGCAAACGCTTCAACCGAAAAAGGACGCACCCAAATCAATTCCCGTTTTGCGCTCACCGACTGAAGTCGGACTCTTCAGGCCTACGGCCTCGCCCCCTCTGCATCTCCCCCGCTTGCGGGGAAGAACACCGGAAGGGATAAGATTGCGTCCTTCGCCGCCTGTTTGAACCTCGTGTGGGGCTGCTGCAGGGCGACCTTGAGGCGCAGCCTGATCCAGCTTCCTTATCACCTCCCCCGCCCGTCTCGGAGCGGAGGAGGTGCAAAAGGTGGGGGGCTTGCGCCTAAAGAGCCCGAGTTTACTCGGCCAGTGGTGCAACAAAAAGGGAAGTTATTTCTGGACGTTCACTTAGCGCCTTGGCGACTTTGCGTGAGAGCAAATTCTTTGGTTCCGTTTTGTCCGGATTAGGGTGAAGAGAAAATGCGAGGGATCGATTTTTGTAAAATCCCCCACACTTGAATACAATTAGGGCCACCTTTCGCAACGCCGCCATTTCTCAACATGATAGTGTGACCCAATGAAGGATCATCTCGACAAACTCCAGAGACTCAAGCAGGAAGCATTGCAGGGAGGGGGCGAAAAACGCGTGCAAAAGCAACACGCCCTGGGCAAGTTCACGGCCCGGGAGCGGCTGGAGCGGTTGCTGGACCCCGGCTCTTTCCAGGAATTGGGCATGTTTGTCAAGCACCAGGTTTCGGAGATGGGCATGGGCGACAAACGGTTTGCGGGTGACGCGGTGGTCACGGGCTTCGGAACCATCAACGGCCGGCAGGTCGCGGTCTTCGCCCAGGATTTCACGGTGCTGGGCGGGACGTTTTCCGAGATGCACGCCCGCAAAATCGTGATGCTGCAAGACCTGGCCCTGGAAGCGGGCGCGCCCATCATCGGACTGATGGATTCCGGCGGCGCCCGGATTCAGGAGGGCATTCGCGGCCTGGCGGGCTATGGCTCCATGTTCACCCGCAACGTGCTCTCCTCGGGCGTCATCCCCCAGATCTCGGTGATGATGGGCCCGACGGCCGGCGGCTCGGTCTATGCGCCCGCGCTGACCGATTTCGTGATCATGGTGCGCAACACCAGCTACATGTTCCTCACCGGGCCCGAGGTGGTCAAGGCTGTCACGGGCGAGGAGGTGACGACCGAGGAGCTGGGCGGCGCCATGGTGCACAACGCCCACAGCGGCGTGGCGCATTTTCTGGCCGAGGATGAAGCCCACGCGCTGGACATGGTGCGGCTGCTGCTCAGCTATCTGCCCCAGAACAACACCGAAGACCCGCCCCGGGCCGTTTGCACCGACCCGCCCGATCGCCAGGACGAGTCACTGCTGACCATCGTCCCCGCCGAGGAGGATCAGTCCTACGACGTGAAGCAGGTGATTCAGGCTGTGGTGGATTATGGCAGTTTTCTGGAAGTGCAGCCCTATTTCGCCCGCAATGCCGTGGTGGGATTCGCCCGCATGGAAGGGCACGTGGTGGGCGTCGTCGCCAATCAGCCGGCCTTTTTGGCGGGCGTGCTGGATATCGACGCCAGCGACAAGATCGCTCATTTCATTCGCATTTGCGACGCCTTCAACATCCCTATCGTCACCTTTGTAGACACCCCCGGCTTTTTGCCCGGCGTCAACCAGGAGCATTATGGCGTCATCCGTCACGGAGCCAAGGTCATCTACGCTTATGTCGAAACGACCACGCCCAAGATCTCGGTGGTGCTGCGCAAGGCCATGGGCGGCGCTTACATCGCCATGAGCTCCAAAGCCATGCGCAGCGATCTCGCGTTCGCCTGGCCCACCGCCCAGATTGCGGTGATGGGCGCGGAAGGCGCGGTGCGCATCCTGCATCGCAAGGACCTGGCCCGGGCGGAAGATCCCGCCCAGATGGAGGCGGCTTTCGTGAGCGACTATCGCGAGACCTTCTTCAATCCCTACATCGCCGCCGAACTGGGCTTCATCGACGACATCATCGATCCGCGGGAAACGCGGCCGCGTCTCATCCGGGCGCTGGCTTATCTCCGCACCAAAGTGCAGCAAAATCCGCCCAAGAAACACGGCCTCATGCCGGTTTGAGCCAGCCGCCGCCCGTTGCTCCGCAAATGGGACGCGGACGAACACGGATGAACGCGGATAATCTATAAAAGTCTGTGGCCGAAGGCCTTCCAAAAATAATCCTCCCTTACGTCATTTCGAGAGAGCGTAGCGACCGAGAAATCCCCTTGCAGACGAGGAGATTCCTCCTCCCTGCGGTCGTCGGAATGACGTAACAAGGGATTTTTCGTCCGCATTGGCGAACCGTCGCCCGCGACGACTGGACACTGAATACTGAATACTGTCCCCTGCTCACTCATTGCCCCAATCATGTCCGATCTTCAATTTGGTTTGATGCTCATGCTCTTCGGCATGGGCTTGGTGTTTCTCATCCTGGCTTTGCTGTGGGGCGTCATCGCCATCTTCCAGCAAATCGACCGCCGCATCCTGGCGAAAGAGGAAGAGAAAGCGCAGATGGCAGCCGCCGCGGCCGCGGAGCCCGGCGCAGACATCCCCCCAGATCTGATAGCGGCCATTCTGGTGGCGCTGGATCGGTATCGGCAGGGGGCGAAAAGCCGCGGCCCGGGCCGACGTCATCCGCCCGGAGAAATCGAGCCGGGCCAGGCCCGCTGGGTGGCCGTGGGCCGGGCGTATCAACTCCGTTCCAACATCGTTCCCCGCAGGAGAAGCCATCGATGAAGCGTTACACCGTCGCCATGGGAGAAAAAACCTACGTCATTGGCCTGCAACAGCAAGATAGCGAGAATCATTTCCGGGTGCTCGTCGGCGGCAAGGTTTACGATCTCAAAATCGTCGAGGAGGAGGAAACCGATATGGAGATTCCGGCGATGGAGATTGTAGAGGCCCGGAAGGAGAAACCCGCCATCGTCCACAAGCCGCCGGAATTGCTGCCCCGGGCTCGCAAATCGGAGCCGCCCGAGATGCCCGCATCCCCCGCGCCCGAGGAGGAGCTCCCGGCCGAACTCCATGCGCCCATGCCCGGCGTCATCATCGAAATCAACGCGTCGCCCGGGGCTTACGTCTCGCGTGGGGATCAGCTCTTCGTGCTGGAAGCCATGAAGATGAAGAATCCCATCCGCTCGCCCAGAGATGGCGTGATCAAAGCCGTTCATGTCAACGAAGGCCAAACTGTGAATTTCGACGATCTCCTGCTCAGCTATCGGGAAGGGTAAGGTTATGAACCTGCTTTCGACGCTTTTCGCTGGCCTGGCCGCTTTCACCTGGGGCAATGCGCTGATGATTGTCGTGGGCGGTGCGCTCATCTATCTCGCCATCGTCAAGGAATATGAACCGGTGCTGCTGCTGCCCATCGGCGCGGGCGCGATCCTGGCCAATCTGCCCCTTTCGCCGGTCATCGGCGAGGACGGCATTCTCAGCATTCTCTACAAGGCGGGCGTGGCCAACGAGCTTTTTCCGCTGCTGATCTTCGTGGGCATCGGGGCCATGACTGATTTCGGGCCGCTGCTTGAGCGTCCGCACATGCTGCTGCTGGGCGCGGCCGGGCAGTTTGGCATCTTCGGCACGCTGTTTCTGGCGCTGCTGTTGGGATTCGATATCAAGGAGGCCGCATCCATCGGCATCATCGGCGCCATCGACGGCCCCACCTCCATCTATGTGAGCAATCTGCTGGCTCCGCATCTGCTGGGGCCCATCGCGGTGGTGGCTTACAGCTACATGTCGCTGGTGCCCATCATTCAGCCGCCCATCATGCGGGCGTTGATCACGAAAAAAGAACGCCGCATCCACATGCCTTACAGCGAGAATCCGGTCAGCCGCCGCACTCGCATTCTGTTTCCCATCCTGGTGACCATCGTAGTGGGCTTGCTGGTGCCCATGGCCATTCCTCTCATCGGCATGTTGATGCTGGGGAATCTGATGAAGGAGTCGGGCGTGGTGCAGCGCCTGGTGGGGGCCTCGGAAAATGAGATCGCCAATGTGGTGACGCTGTTCCTGGGCCTGGCCATCGGAGCCACCATGCAGGCCCAGGTTTTCCTCAAATTCGACACCCTGCTCATTCTGATTTTGGGCATCTTCGCCTTTGGCCTGGACACGGCCGCGGGCCTGCTCTTTGCCAAATTCCTGCGCTGGGTGACGCGCGGACCGCTGAATCCTCTCATCGGCGCCGCGGGCATCAGCGCCTTTCCCATGGCGGCCCGGGTGGTGCAGAAGGTGGCCCAGGAGGAGGATTTCGAGAATTTCCTGCTGATGCACGCCATGGGGGCCAACACCGCGGGTCAGATCGCCAGCGTGATCGCGGGCGGAGTGGTGCTGGCGCTGTTCGCCGCCAAATAACCCGGACGGGGTAACTGCTAAGGTCGTTTTCGCTTGAACCAACCTGACAGGTTCCTTCGGCAGCGATTCAGCACCTTGCACGCTTCGTTGCTGGCTGAAAACCACACATCCCACCGCCAAGGTTACGAGAACCTGTCAGGTTTGAGTAAAAAAGGCAATCAACTGAGCATGGTTCAGATCGTCCTTCCATCAGCTTTACAATTTCAATAGGGTCAACGCCTGGCAAAGCACGTCAAACGTAAAGCGTCAAACGTCAAAACGTGGCGAAACAGG
>JALWDV010000183.1 GCA_027036755.1 Anaerolineae bacterium | reverse complement strand
TCCCCCCCCCCCCGCTTGCGGGGGGGAGCGAGGGAGGGCTGCCGCAGCAGGAGCCAAGCCACCGAAAACAGACAGACTACCTTAGCAGTTACCCTTTGCGTGAGGTTTTCGCCCGTGTCGTCGGACGACTCGCCCGTGAAGCCCGCTGCTTTGAAAATAGAACACGGATGAACACAGAAAAACACGGATAATTCAAAAAATCTGTGACCGAAGACCGTGTCAATCCGTGTCCTCGTCTTTCATCGGTATCGGCGCGGGCTCGCCCGCCGTTGGACTGTTCCGTAAATAGGCTCTCTTGCGTCATTTCAAGGGAGCGCAGCGACCGAAAGGTGCGACGCACTTACCGCAGGCTCAAGTGCGTCGCACCTGGGAGATTCTTCCTCCCTGCGGTTGTCGGAATGACGTAGCAAGAGATTTTCATTCGTTATGTGGTGAGCAATCGCTCATGGCGACTGCTTCCGCAGTGACGGCCGCCTTTTTTCTGGAGATGCGCCAACGGGCGCGGAAGCTCCGTGCTGAGCCTGGTCTATGACTGCGAAATCATGATCGGCAGCCATAAACGCTCGGGCGTGGGTGAGAGCGTGGGGGTGGCGGTGGGTGTGGGTGTAGGTGTGGGCGTGGGGCAGCTCTTCCCGCCATCGATAATATGCCAGCCATACGTCGAAATCATGTCCGCTCTGGCCGCTTCGCCGTTGCAATAAGTGCTGGCGCCGCCACTAAAATGGACGCCGCTCTGCAGGGCTTGCGCATCCCACCCCATAAGCAGCGCGTCGTAGTTGGCGGTGGATAGAGCTGTATTTGAAAACATGCCATGTGCGTACCTCAAGGAGGTGACATCCCATCCGCCGATGTCCTGGTCGAAGGCGCTGGCGTTATAGAACATGTCACTCATGTTGGTGACATTGGCTGTGTTCCATCCGCCGATGTTTTGGTTGAAGGCGCGAGCGCCAGAGAACATATGTCTCATGTCGGTGACATTAGCGGTGTTCCATCCACCGATGTCCTGGTTGAAGGCATTGGCTACAAAGAACATGAATCTCATATCGGTGACATTAGCGGTATTCCATCCGCCGATGTTTTGGTTGAAGGCGCGAGTGCCAGAGAACATGAAGCTCATGTCTGTAACATTGGCTGTGTTCCATCCGCCGATGTCCTGGTTGAAGGCGATGGCGTCCCGGAACATGCTGCCCATACTGTTGACATGGGCGGTGTTCCATCCGCCGATGTCCTGGTTGAAGGCGCTAGCGCTTCGGAACATGCTGTCCATAATGTTGACATGGGCGGTGTCCCATCCGCCGATATCCTGGTTGAAGGCGCTGGCTCCTTCGAACATGCTGTACATAGTGGTGACATGGGCGGTGTTCCAACCACCGATATCCTGGTTGAAGGCGCTGGCTCCTTCGAACATGCTGCCCATGTCGATGACATTGGCGGTGTTCCAACCGCCGATGTCCTGGTTGAAGGCGCTGGCTCCTTCGAACATTCCGCTCATGTTGTTGACATGGGCGGTGTCCCATCCGCCGATATCCTGGTTGAAGGCGCTGGCTCCTTTGAACATGCTGTCCATAACGGTGACATTGGCTGTGTTCCATCCGCCGATGTCCTGGTTGAAGGCGATGGCGTTCCGGAACATGTTTCCCATGTTGGTGACATGGGCGGTGTCCCATCCGCCGATGTCCTGGTCGAAGGCGCGGGCGTTGCTAAACATGGCACTCATATCGGTGACATTGGCTGTGTTCCAGCCGCCGATGTCCTGGTTGAAGGCGCGGGCGCCAATGAACATGTAGCTCATGTTGGTGACATTGGCTGTGTTCCATCCGCCGATGTCCTGGTTGAAGGCGCGGGCGCCACCGAACATCCAGCTCATATCGGTGACATTGGCTGTGTTCCAGCCGCCGATGTCCTGATTGAAGGCGTAGGTGTTGGAGAACATTCCGCTCATGTCGGTGACATTGGCTGTGTTCCAGCCGCCGATGTCTTGGTTGAAGGCCAAGGCTCCATCGAACATGTGGCTCATATTGGTGACATTGGCTGTGTCCCATCCCCCAATGTCTTGGTTGAAGTGCTGGGCGTCCCGGAACATGTGGCTCATGTTAGTGACATGGGCTGTATGCCATCCGCCGACGTCCTGGTTGAAGGAGTCGGCGTAGTGGAACATGTGGCTCATATCGGTGACATTAGCGGTGTTCCATCCGCCGATATCCTGGTTGAAGGAGTCGGCGTAGTGGAACATGGAACTCATATCGGTGACATTGGATGTGTCCCATCCGCCGATGTCCTGGTTGAAGGCCAAGGCCCACTCAAACATGGAACTCATGTCGGTGACATTGGATGTATTCCAGCCGCTGATTTCCTGATTGAAGGCGCTGGCCCCAGAGAACATGGAACTCATGTCGGTGACATTGGATGTGTCCCAGCCGCCGATGTCCTGGTTGAAGGCGCTGGCCCCAGAGAACATGGAACTCATGTCGGTGACATTGGATGTGTCCCATCCGCCGATGTCTTGATTGAAGGCGCTGGCCCCGGAGAACATGAAACTCATGTCGGTGACATTGGAGAGATCGGGGGCATCGGTGGCCGGAACGGCCAGGCTGTCACAGCCCGCGAATGCCCGCGCCATCGAAGTCCATTGGCCCGTTCCCCATTGCTCTACGGTCAGAAGTTTTTGTGCATCACCGCCATTGTTGAAGTAGATGCGGGGAAAGCCGGTTTTCGCGCCGGTGTTGTCCTTGATGCGAATGGTGTACACGTCGGCGCTGGGGTAGTTGCAGGTGTAGTCGCCGGTCACGCCGGTGGCTTCGTCAACGCCGTCGTTGTCGCAGTCCACATTGTAGTTGTATCCGCCGCCGGTGGTGGGGATGGTGAATTGCGTATCCGATGAGGTCCCGGTGTAGTAGGTTTTGACCTTGATCACGAAATCATCGACGTCCGCCGCCGGGGCGCTGATTACCGTAGACGCGTCGGTCGAAATCTGGGGGCCGCTGCGGGCGTGGGCGGCCCCGGAGAACAGGCTGATGGCAAAGGTAATGGCCAGCACTGCAAAGAGTAGGAAGCCTGCAAAGGTTTTCATGGTATTCTCCCGGAGAAATAAAGGCATGGAGTTTTAGAACGCCTGGCATGGTTCAGATCGTCCTTCCTTCAGCTTTACAATTTCAATAGGGTCAACGCCTGGCAAAGCGCGTCAAACGTAAAGCGTCAAACGTCAAAACGTGGCGAAAAAGGCTCTTTTTGACGTTTGACGTATGACGTTTGACGGAGAAATTGTAAAGATGGTTTTGAATGAGAATGAACCATGCCGAACGCCTCAATTTTGCCTTCCCTGAAGATACGCTTGCCACAAAGCTGACGAGAACACAGAGTTTGGAAGATGGGGATTTGGGGCCACTTTTCTTGGCGAATCCCATTCTTTCCCCCTGTCGCCTTGGCATGGAACAAATGTCTTTTCTGGTTCGCGGCAGACGCAACCAGGGTTAGACAGAAAAACAACCGATATTTCTCACATCCTAGCACCCTGACATGAAAATAGCGTGAAAAATCATTCCCCAAAAGATGACAAATTAGTCACCAAGTTTTTTCGTAACCCGGGTAAGCCGAAACCCAAAAGGCTGATCTCACGCAAAGACGCCAAGGCGCTAAGGTTTTCTGCCTCTTTTTTTCTGGGTGCGTCCTATTTCGGTTGAAGAAACAGCAACGCCGCCAGCGCCGGGGGATGAAGTCCCCCGGCTAGAAACAGCGCCCCTGCGGGGCTAGCCGGATTTATCCGGCGCTGTTTTGTAGCCCGGAGACTTCATCGCCCGGCGGACGTGGCAAACGCCATTATTGCGATTCGGGTTGTGAACATTCATCATTCGGCCAAAACGCCCGGCTGGCCCTAACTCATTTAGGACGCACCCTTTTTTTCTTTGGGGTGCGTCCAATTTCGATTGAAGGGCTGGGCGACGCAGGTCGCCCTTCAGCCCGCAGGGCTCAATAGAGCGACTTCAGTCGATGCTTTGGGCTGGCGGCGGGCACTGGCCGAATGAATTCAGTCTCTTGGGGACAGGCCCCCTCCTTTGCTTCCTCCCCCGCTCCGAGACGGGCGGGGGAGGAGATATGGAAGGTTGATGGCCCTGTCCCGGAGGCGGGCCTGCGCCCGCCAATTTGGTTCTCAACTCATTTTGGCCACACCCTTTTCTTTGCGCCTTGGCGTCCCTTCGGCCAGGTCTTTCACTTCGTTCAGGACAGGCTCAGGACATGCTTTGCGTGAGATCTATTTTCAAAGCAGTCCAACGGCAGGCGTCCCTGCACCGATACCGATGAAACTCCCTTGTTACGTCATTTCGACGACCGCAGGGAGGAGAAATCTCCTCGTTAGCAAGGGGATTTCTCGGTCGCTGCGCTCCCTCGAATGACGTGGGAGAGCCTATTTGCGGAACAGACGCCATGAGCGGCAGCACGCCGATACGGACGAAAATTCCTCGTTACGTCATTTCGACGACCGCAGGGAGGAGGAATCTCCTCGGCTGCAAGGGGATTTCTCGGTCGCTACGCTCCCTCGAAATGACGTAGGAGAGCCTATTTACGGAACAGTCCGATGACAGGCAAGCCCGCGCCGATACCGATGAAAGACGAGGACACGGATTGACACGGCCTTCGGTCACAGATTTTTTGAATTATCCGTGTTTTTCTGTGTTCATCCGTGTTCTATTTTCAAAGCAGGCACCACGCGCG
>JALWDV010000182.1 GCA_027036755.1 Anaerolineae bacterium | reverse complement strand
ATGTGGTGTCATGTGGTGTTATGGGTGTTATGTGGTGTTCTGTGCCGTTATGTGGTGCTATGTGGCGTTATGTGGTTTTATGTGGTGCTATAGTGTGCTATGTGGTGTTATGTGGTGTTATGCGGGGCTATGTGGTGTTCTGTTACGTTATGTTACTTTACGTGGTGTCATGTGGTTTTATATGTGGTAATACGTGGCGTCATGTGGCGTTATGTGGCGTTATGTGGCGTTATGGGGCGTTATATGGCGTTTTGTGGTGTTATGTGGAGTTATGTGGCATTATGTGACGTTATGTGATGTTATGTGACGTTATCTGAAGTTATGTATTTTTATGTGACGTCATTTGACGTTTTGTGGTGCTATGTGGTGTCAAGTGGTGTTATGGGTGTTATGTGGTGTTCTGTGCCGTTATGTGGCGCTGCGTGGCGTTATGTGGTCTTATGTGGTACTATATTGTGCTATGTGGCGTTATGTGGTGTCATGCGGGGTTATGTGGTGTTCCGTGGCGTTATGTGCTTTTATGTGGCGTTATGTGGCTTTATGTGGTGTTATGTGGTGTCGTGTGGGGATATTTGGTATTACGTGGCGCTATGTGGCGTTTTGTGGCGTTACGTGGCGTTATATGACGTTATGTGATATATTGGACATTATCTGACGTTATGTGATGTTACTTGACGACGTTTGACGTTATTTGACGTTACGTGGTCTTATGTGGTGTCATGCGGTGTTATGGGTGTTGTGTGGTGTTATGTGGTGTCATGTGGTGACATGTGGTATACGTGGCGTTCTGTGGCGTTATGTCCTGATATGTGGTGTTATGTGGTGTTATGTGGCGTTATGTGGCGTCATGTGGCGTTATGTGGCGTTATGTGGCGTTGTTTGACGTCATGTGATGTCATGTGACGTCATGTGACGTTATGTGGCGTTATGTGGCGTTATTTGGCGTTATGTGGCGATATGTGGTGTTATGTGGGGTTATATGGCGTTACGTGGCGTTATCTGACGTTATGTGATGCTACCTGACGACATTTGACGTTATTTGACGTTACTTGGTGTTATATGTTGTCCTGTGGTGTTATGGGAGATATGTGGTGATATGTTGCGTTATGTGGCGTTATGTGGCGATATGTGGTGTTATATGGGGTTATGTGGAGCTATGTGGCGTTATGTGACGTTATGTGATGTTATGTGACGTTATCTGAAGTTATGTATTGTTATGTGACGTCATTTGACGTAAGGCGGTGTTATGTTGTGTCATCTAGTGTTATGGGTGTTATGTGGTATTATCTCGTGTTATGTGGTGATATCTGTTGTCATGTGGTGTTGTGTGGCCATATGTGGAGTTATGTGGCGTTATGTGGCGCTGTGTGGCGTTGTTTGGCGTCATGTGGCGTTATGTGGCGTTATGTGGCGCTATGTGGCGCTATGTGGCGCTATGTTGCGTTTTTTGGTGTTATATGGAGCTATGTGGCGTTATGTGACGTTATGTGATGTTATGTGACGTTATCTGAAGTTATGTAT
>JALWDV010000181.1 GCA_027036755.1 Anaerolineae bacterium | reverse complement strand
GTCCCCCGGCTAGAAACAGCGCCCCTGCGGGGCTAGCCGGATTTATCCGGCGCTGTTTTGTAGCCCGGCGACTTCATCGCCGGGCGGACGTGGCAAACGCTTCAACCGAAAAAGGACGCACCCTTTTAAATTTAGGACATGGTTCATTCTCATTCAAAACCATCTTTACAATTTCTCCGTCAAACGTCATCCGTCAAACGTCAAAAAGAGCCTGTTTCGCCACGTTTTGACGTTTGACGCTTTACGTTTGACGTGCTTTGCCAGGCGTTGACCCTATTGAAATTGTAAAGCTGATGGAAGGACGATCTGAACCATGCCAGATTTTTTCTTTTCATCTGCGTTCATCCATTTCAATCTGCGTCATCTGCGTCCTCCAATCTATTTTCATAGCAGTCCGATGGCGGGCGCGCCCGCACCGATACGGATGAAAATCCCTTGTTACGTCATTCCGACGACCGCAGGGAGGTGGAATCTCCTCGTCTGCAAGGGGATTTCTCGGTCGCTGCGCTCCCTCGAAATGACGTGGGAGAGCTTATTTTCATAGCAGGCGCCACGCGCGGCCGCGCGCCGATACCGATGAAAATGACTCGCGGCCAGGACGGTGCGGGGGCCAATCCCGTAATGCGTGATTCGTGATGCGTGACGACCTTACGCATTACGCAGTACGCATCACGCCCGTTGCAGACTCGCCCAACGTGGGCTTTGCCAACCTTCAGCAACCAGCGATCATTCTATTTTCATAGCAGACGCCATGAGCGGCAGCACGCCGATACGGACGAAAATTCCTCGTTACGTCATTCCGACGACCGCAGGGAGGAGGAATCTCCTCGCTTGCAGGGGGATTTCTCGGTCGCTGCGCTCCCTCGAAATGACGTAGGGGAGCTTATTTACGGAACAGTCCGATGACGGGCGAGCCCGCGCCGATACCGATGAAAGACGAGGACACGGATTGACACGGCCTTCGGTCACAGATTTTTTGAATTATCCGTGTTTTTCTGTGTTCATCCGTGTTCTATTTTCAAAGCAGTGTGTGGCGCGCCCTTCGCCGCATTTTGGACGCGCCCTCGGATGTATGGATGTATGCAGGCTTCCAACCTTGACGATCCCCCGCGCTTGCGCTATACTATGCCCATCCCCTCGGGGAGTAGCGCAGTTCGGTAGCGCGCTTGGTTTGGGTCCAAGAAGTCGTCGGTTCAAATCCGGCCTCCCCGACACAATTTGCGGGCATGGTGTAGCGGTAACACTAGAGCCTTCCAAGCTCTCGTCACGGGTTCGAATCCCGTTGCCCGCTCCTTTTTTCTGCCGTCAGCTACACCGAACTGGGGGCCCTAGCTCAAGTGGTTAGAGCAGCGGTCTCATAAACCGCCGGTTTCCGGTTCGAGCCCGGGGGGCCCCACCAACCATCCAACGCCGTTCCTGTTGCAGGGCGGCGTTTTTTGTTGCGACCATACAGCTCTCATATCGTAACTGCTAACGTATACCAGTTGGTTGGCTTTTTTTACTCAAACCTGTCAGGTTAGTTCAAGCGAAAACGACCTGAGCAGTTACCACACATCAAACCCTGAAGGCGGGAGCTGCCAACAGGCGACACGCCAAGACCGTCAAACGTAAATCGTCAAACGTCAAACAGAGCCTTCTTCGCCATACTCTGACGTTTAACGCTTGACGTTTGACGTGCTTTGCCAGGCGTTGTTCACATGAAATTATAAGGGTATGTCTCAAATGAGTTGAGAACCAAGTTGGCGGGCGCAGGCCCGCCTTCGGGACAGGGCCATCAACCTTCCATATCTCCTCCCCCATCCGTCTCGGAGCGGGGGAGGAAGCAAAGGAGGGGGCCTGTCCCCAAGAGACTGAATTCATTCGGCCAGTGCCCGCCACCAGCCCAAAGCGTCGACTGATTGAGCCCTGCGGGCTGAAGGGCGACCTGCGTCGCCCAGCCTTCCAACCGAAATGGGACGCACCCAAATTATAAAGATGTAGGAAGGACGATCTGAACCATGACCAATAACGCCTATTGCCGTGCAAAGATCAATTCCGCCTCGCCTTGCTCCGGCAATCGCTCTTCCTCTCCCGCGGCGTTGCGCAAACTCACCGCCAGCGTTCCCACGCTCTCTCTGCCCAAATCCACGCCAAGCTGCGCCAGGAGGATGGTGAATTCGACGATGCGTTCGGCCTGGGCCGAAGTCACCGGTCCCAGATTCATCAGCGAGCCATTTTCCTGCCGGAAGAGAAACGCGGTGCGCTGCCCCTGCCCCAACTGCACCTGAAAACGCCCGCCATCGGTCAGCAGATGCAGCGTGAGGGCAAAGCGGGCCGCGGGCGCGGCCAGTTCGACGCGCAGATACAGCGCGTTCCCATCGTTGCCATAGCGCACGGCCTGCACCACGCCCCCGGCCTGCTGCATGGTTCCCACCGAGGCCCGCGGCCGGATGACCGCGGCGTCGCTCCAATGGATGCCCGGATCGGGCGCGGCCACCAGCCTGGGGGCGATGAAACGCCGGGGCGCGGGCGTCTGTTCGGCCATGCCGCGGATGGGCCGGGCCAGAACCGCGGGGGGGATGATATCCATCGCCCGATACGCTGCCGCAAGATAATCCCGAAACAGCTCATCGAAGAGCGCGTCCTGATCGCTGCTGTTGCGATGTGAATACCACCAGAACCAGTCGGAGCCTTCAGCCGCGAAGAGATGTTTTTGGGCCTCATGCAGGCGCCGGGGCGAAGGCGACGTCTCCTCTCGCCACAACGCATACGCCTCGCGCAGGTCGCGCAGCAGCGACCATGCCGCAAGATGTTCGGGATCGCCCATCCAGGTGGTGAAATCGCCCATGATCCAGCTTCCCGAAGCCAGCGTCTCGATCTCATCCTGCGGGGGATGTGCGGCCAGATGGGCCTCGGGCGTCACCGGCGTCAGATCAGGATGCTCGGCCAGGCGGCGATAAAGCTCGTTGAGAAAAACGTCGCCGTTGTGCTCGTAATACTCCCACGCGTTCTCGCCATCGAGAATGACGGTGATCAGCCCGTCCTCCCGATGTCCAAAGGCCCGGGCGATGCGCTCCAGCCGCACCATCATATCCTCGGCCGCCTGTGCGCCCGGCAGGTGCTGATACACGAACCCGATGCGGTCCGAAAGATCGTGATCCCGAAAAACAATGGCCAGATCGCCCTTTTCGGTGCGCAGGCGCCAGGGATGATAGAGCAAATCGCCCCGCTTCACCAGCCCGCTCTCATCCCGCTCGAAATACACGCCCAGGCTCTCGCCCAAAATGGCCTCATCGGTGGCCAGCCAGCGCAGGCCCGCATCCGCGACCAAAGGCAGAATCTCGGGCGAGACCGCGCCCTCGCTGGGCCACAAGCCCGCGGGCCGCCCGCCCATGAGCCGCTCGTGCTTGGTCACCCCCCAATGGAGCTGCGCCCCCGCGTCCTCCGGCGAGCGGAAGGGCGGTTCGGGGATGGGAAGTCCGGGACTGGGACGACGCGCGATGCGGCTATCCACCAGCAGCGGCAGAATGGGATGATAGAAAGGAACGGTGATGAGTTCGAGCTGGCCAGCTTCTGAAAGCCGACGATAGGAGGGAAGCACCTTTCCCACAATTTCCAGGTGGATTTGGATGAGCTTTTGGGCCTCATCGATGGTGAAATCCCGCCCCTTTTGCACCAACCCGGCCAAAAAAGGATTGCTCTCCAGCAGATTCGGGTCGGTCCAGGCCAGATTGAACCAAACCAGCAGGTCGCGATAGGTCTGGGTGGAGAAATAGTCGGGATTCAGCAGCGCCAGATGTCGCCGATTGAGGATGGCCTCGTAGGGGGGATAGCGGCGGATGATGTTATCCCAACTGATGCTGAAGCACATGTTCAGTATGTATTGCTTGTCGTCCGGGCTGAAATACGCTCGCCCCGCCAGTTGCATCAGCCGATCCGTCAGGGCGCCCCGGGCGTAATCCTCCAACTGCTCGGCCAGCGAGTGCGTCAGGGTGAAGGTGACGCGCACCTGGGGATGTCGGGCCAGCACCTGGGCCATGTGCAGATAATCCTTGACCGCGTGCAAGCGCACCCAGGGCAGGATGGCGACATCACTGCCCGGCTGACGGTAAAGGGGCTGGTGCATGTGCCAGATGATGGCGACGTTCATAAGCTGGAGAAAAGCAACTGCTCAGGCGCAGCAATTTCGTAACTACTAACGTAGCAAGGCCAAAAACCACGACGACACGACGACACGAAGGCGCGAAGGGTGAAAAATAAGGGTTTTCTTCGTGTCTTCCTTCCTTCGAGCCTTCGTGGCAAGACATTTTCCAGGCCGAATCAGGCTACCTGAGCAGTTGCGCAATTTCAAATTTGGCCCGGCAACAAGCCCTCCTCCCGGCCTCCCCCGGCTTCGGCTGCGTCTTGCAGGGGGGAGGAGCCCATCGCTTCGCCAATTTGTGTAGCAGATGGTCATCTCCTTCCCCCCGAACACGAGCGCAGCGAGTATCGGGGGAGGGTCGGGGTGGGGGCAAAAGGAAGGCAGCGAAGAAAAACGGATGACAAGGGCGACCCCCGTCATCCGTCAGACAAGTCGTTTGGGTGTGTCCAAAATGAGTTGGAAAGTTAAAATAATCGGCGTGGTTCAGAGTGACCGACTTGTACCTTGACAATTGAAGAAACAGGAACTCCAATGACAGGCAAGCAAGAGGAGCCGGTCCCCAATGGGCCGGATATAGAATGAGTTAGCTTGGGTGGGCGT
>JALWDV010000180.1 GCA_027036755.1 Anaerolineae bacterium | reverse complement strand
CGCCCTCGCGTCCAGCTCCTCCCGCCAGCGCTCTTCCAGATAATAGCGGCGATAGAACTCGAAATCTCGCCCCGCCTCCCCCTTGGTCGATTCTTGCACATTCACGAAGGCGGGCGACAGCCGGGGAATGCCCCGGGCCGTGCTGATCTCGGCCAGGGTCTGCTCCGGGGCGAGGAGCAAATCTTCGTAGCGGATGAAACGACAGGCGGCTGTTTGGGCCAGACGGAGATAGGACGCGTGCTTGGCGTTCCACATGGCGATGGGATTGGCGAAAGGCGCGGGGTGATTTTCCCGGCCCACGGTGCGCCACTCGCCGGTCAGAAATCGCTCGAACGTGGTCAGTTCGCCCCGATAGTGGTAGGGATGCCGGAACAGGGAGAGCAGCCAGGCGTAGGGGTTTTTGGAGATGACGAGGAATGTAATGCGTTGCAGGGGCGGCGCGATTCGCCGCAACTCCTGCAGCCCGGGCGCCATGCGATGCTTCCATCCCAGATTTCTGGCGAATGTGAGGCGAAAATAAAGATCGATCATCCGCTCGTTGTGGCGGACGAGACGGCGCAGGCGGCGGGGAGCCACGCCCGGCAGGATCGCAGCCTGCAGATTCCCTTGCGCCAGCGCCCGCAGATAGGTGGTGCCGCTGTTGCGCTCGCCATAGATTTTGATGTAGCGCTCAGCCGTCATTTTCGCCATGAGAGCTCCAACACCTGGTCTGCGGCCACGTCCGCGAGCCGCGTTTGCGAGCCGTCGGGCCAGGCGACTGTGAGAGAAGCGACGCGCGGCTCGGGCCCGAGCCCGAAGTAGAGCCGATACTGTCCCATGCCGTAATGACTGCCTTCGGCCCAGCCCACGCTCGCGGTTTGCGCTCCTCCCGCGACGATGCTCACCCGGGCGCCGATGGCGGGCCGATTGCCCGGCGGCCCATGCAGGATCACCTCCAGCCAATGATTTCCATTGCCCGGATTGCGGCCATAGCTCGCCCGCCAGTGCTTGTCTTGCTGCGCCGTGGCTGCGATCACATCCCGAAAGCCGTCATTGTCCGCATCGAACCAGATGGCCCGCGCCGCCTTCGCGTCGGAGTCCGCGGCCAGGCCGTCATCCTGCATCGGCGCCCGCCGGAAGCGGTGATCTGCCTCTTGCAGATACAGTCCCCGTGGGAGCGTGTGCAGATCCAGCAAGCCGTCATTGTCGAAATCGAGCCAGTTGGCTGTCAGCGCCTTGGCGGGCAGCCCCAGAGCCTTCGGCTCGACATAAGCGAAGTCGCCGTCATCATTGCGATAAAGCGCGTTGCCCTGGGGTGACGCGATGAACGCATCGCCATCCCCGTCGCCGTCGAAATCCCCCAGCGCGATTTTCTGCGCCCGCAGGACCGGGCCCGGCAGGGGATGCGCCGTGAACGCGCCGCGCTGATTGACATACAGCCGAAAGCCGCTTTCGCCCGCCCACAGCATGTCCATATCGCCGTCGTTTTCCACATCTAGCCAGGCGAAAAACCCGCCTTCGGGGATGTCCAGGCCCGCCTCTCGGGCGACATTGGCAAACCCACCCGACGGCAATCGCCGGTACAATTGGTTGGGCGCGTCGCGGATGCAGACGACGTAGACATCCAACAACCCATCGCCATCGAAATCCACCAGGCCCGTCTGCCGGGCCGGACACGCGCCCTTTTCGAAGCCCAACGGAGGCGTGGCGACGCGGCGAAAGCCATCGTCTTGATGGTAAAAAAGCTCGTAGGGCCGCGTGGCCATCTCCAGCGCGCCGCTCAGGCCCCGCACAGCTCCTCCGGCGATGAAAAGATCCCGCCGTCCGTTCTCATCGAAATCATTCCAGACCAGCCCGTGGCGGTCTTGCAGCATCAGCGTGAAAGTGCGTTGGGGCGGCGAAACCGCCAGCGCGCCCACGAACACCTGCTCCAGCGGAACCCCCGCGGCCAGCGTCAGCGAGATGGGCGAGCCCACCCGCGGAAAGGGCTGGGGCGTGACGATCATCTCGCCGTCGCCCGCGGCCGAAAAGCTCAGCCTCACGCCTTCGATCTCGGGCGTCACCGCCATCTGCTGTTGGCTCACCAGGAAGCCGGGGTCATGCTGCACCTGCACGGGCGTGAAGAATGCAGCCTCGCCATCGATTGGCCCGCCCGCGGCGAGCTGGTGGGCGTGAAAAACCAGCCGCGAGGAGCGCCAGAAGATGTACAATCCGGGCCTGGTGAATGCTGGCCCGTCCGCCGCGTCCTCCAGCCCAGGGAACATCGCAGATTGATTCAGGCCCCATGCAACCAGGGCGTTGGCCCCAAAGCCGCCCGCGCCGTCTCCGGGCAAAAAGCTCTGCCGGGCGCTGTGATTCACGGTGTAAACGTCCAGCGCGCCATCCGCGTCGATGTCGGTCGCACCCAGATCGAAGAGATGATACGTTTCGAGATCGATGGGGCGCGCTTGCAGCAAAATCGGGACGGATGCCACTGCGTCCTTCGGGCCATGCGCGCATGATGCAATCCCCCCGGCCAGCAGGAGCAAGGGGAGCAGCAACAGCAAGCAACGATAGCTCGATGGGGTGACGCGCATGGCGATTAGCCCGCGGCCCGCCGCGCCAGCTCCTTTCGGGCGCGACGGTGCAGCGCTATATCCAGTTCGTTGTACGAGCGAATCAGCGCCGGCAGGTCATCGGGGAGATCATGCAGCCTGGGGCGCTTCTTCGTCTTGTTCTTCTGTTGGAAGAAGACGCGCCGCCAGCCGAAGACCCGGGCGAAATGGCGCACCGAGTCCTCATACGCTTCGGTGACGCCGACGACGTAATGCCGCTGGACGATGTCTTCCAGCAGCGCCTGCAGCGGCGTCACATCCTCGGGGACGCCTTGCACAATCAGGGCGGTGCTCACGTCCGCGTGGGGCTTCAAAATCGCCCGGGATTGGCCGTTGAAAAAAGGTGCGAACAGCTTGCGCTGTGCGTCGCTTCCGCCCCCCTTCCGCCCGATGTTCACGTAGATGTCCTCCAGGCCCCATCCCAGTCGCTCCAGCTCCTGCCCGATTTCGGCGCCGCGGCCAGCGCCGCTTTTGGCCAATATCCTGGTGAAATAATACAACGAGATCACCCGCTCGACCGGGTCTCGCAGCAGGGTGAAAACCTGGAAGGGGCGGTCGATGATGGGGATGATGAAATGAGCGGAATGCGCAGCGATGCAGCGGATGGCCGCTTTGCGGCGGTGGGAGAGCGCGTTGTAGTGGGCGTCGTACCAGGCCGCCGAGCCGCGGCCTGGCCCGTACAGCTCGAGCAGGGCCTTGCCCTTGTAGTTGGCCTGAACCACTTTGCGCAGCGAGGTGCCGCCCGTCTTGGCGATGTGATGGAAGATCGCGACCGGCGGTAGCGGGCCGGATTCCGTTTCAGGTTCGTTGCGTCTCTTCAACCACGAGAACATGTATCGGCGGATTACGGAGTTGCGAGCGAAAGGGAAGGGGAACTGCTAACGTATGCCAGTTGGTTGTCTTTTTCCACTCAAACCTGACAGGTTCTCGTATCTCTGGCGGCAGGATGTGCAGTTTTCAGCCAGCGACGAAGCGTGCAAGGCGCTGAATCGTTGCCAAAGGAACCTGTCAGGTTAATTCAAGCGAAAACGACCTTAGCACAGCAATTTCAAATTTGGCTTGGCGAAAAGCGCCCTCCCGGCCTCTCCCTGCAAGGCGTCAGCCGAAGCGGGGGGAGGCCGGGAGGGGGCATGGTTCAGATCGTCCTTCCATCAGCTTTACAATTTCAATAGGGTCAACGCCTGGCAAAACACGTCAAACGTAAAGCGTCAAACGTCAAAACGTGGCGAAACAGGCTCTTTTTGACGTTTGACGGATGACGTTTGACGGAGAAATTGTAAAGATGGTTTTGAATGAGAATGAACCATGCCCGGGAGGGGTAAAATCGACCCCTTGCCTCTTGTGGATTCTAAATTTGACTTTCCTGAAAAAAGGCCACGAAGACACGAAGATACGAAGGCGCGAAGGAAAAAGATAAGGTTTGGAGAGGATTTTCTCCGTGAATCCCCTTATTTTTTCTCTGTGTCCTCCGTGTCTCCGTGTTGAGAAACCTTTTTGCAGTGCATCCAAATTTGGAATTGCTAAACCTTAGCAGTTACGGGGATGGTTACAAAAACAAGCAGTGCACCGGCGACGATGCACTGCTTGTGAAGTTGCGAGGAGATGAATTGGGGGTTATTGAACGGGGACGCCGTTGGTGGTGGCGGAGCCGGAGTTGGGAGCCCATGAAACGCCATTCAGCACCACTGCGATGTCCTGATTGCTGGTGACCACGGCGTGGCCCTCGAAGTTATCGCCCAGAGGCATGAAGTCCGATGCGCTGTGGCTGCCGCCGTTGCGGGTGTTGTAGCCAATGGAGCCGCCCGCATCCAGGGTGTCGGACAGGGAGAGCTTCTCGACGCCGTTGCGATCATAGAACTTGATGGTGACGTTGGCGCTGGAATCGGTCAGGTTCTGCACGATGACCGCACTGTATTCCTTCCAGTTCGAGCCATCCTTCACACGGCGGATGTAAGGCACGGTGACCTTGGTGGCGCCTTCGCTGGTGTTGGCGGCGGCGTAGTAGCCAGCCTCGGGGCCGGTGCCGCGGAACCACTGGGTGTTGACATTGGCCACGATAGCCTTGTCGGACGTGATCTTGACCGAACCGCCCCAGTTGTTGCCGAGATCATTGAAGAAGGTGCGATCGCCGTTGTAGCCGGAGCGCATGTTCA
>JALWDV010000179.1 GCA_027036755.1 Anaerolineae bacterium | reverse complement strand
CCGCCAGCGCCGGGGGATAAAGTCCCCCGGCTAGAAACAGCGCCCCTGCGGGGCTTAGCCGGATTTATCCGGCGCTGTTTTGTAGCCCGGCGACTTCATCGCCGGGCGGACGTGGCGAACGCCACTATGACCGATTTAATTTGTGAACATTCATAAAAAAAACTGCCCGGCGCAGACTCACTGCCTTTTCTCATACTCCCGCAGAATGCGGCGGGCCACGACCATCTTGTGCACTTCGTCCGCGCCGTCGTAGATGCGGGCGGCCCGTTCGTGCCCGTACCAGTAGGCCAGGGGCGTGTAATCGGTGACGCCCAGACCGCCATGCACCTGGATCGCCCGATCCAGCACCCGCTGCAGCATGTTGGCCACGAAGAACTTGATCTCGGAGATCTCGTTGCGGGCCGCGTATGCGCCCTGTTCGTCGATGCGGGCGGCGGTGTCCAGCACCAGCAGCCGGGCCGCGTCGATTTCGGCCCGGCTTTCCGCAATCCAGGCCTTGATGATCTGCTGGTGCGAGAGGGGATTGCCGGGGGACAGTTCGCGCTTCACAGCGTAGCTGCACATCAGGTCCAGCGACCGCTCGGCAATGCCGATCCAGCGCATGGTGTGATGGATGCGGCCCGGGCCCAGGCGCTCCTGAGCCAGGATAAATCCATCGCCCTCCTCGCCGATGCGGTTGCCGACGGGCACGCGGGCGTCGATGAAGCGCACCTCGCCGTGAGTGAAATAGCCCTCGCCCACGTGCCCGGCCACGGGCGTGTTCGCCTCCAGCACGAAGCCGGGATTGTCGGTGGGCACGATGATCATGCTGGCCCGGCGATGCTTGGGCGCGTTGGCGTCGGTGACGGCCATGACCACGGTGAAGGCGGCGCCATCGGCCGAGGTGGAAAACCACTTGTGCCCGTTGATGATGTATTCGTCACCATCCCGCACTGCGGTCGTGTCCATCCACACCGGATTCGAGCCCGCGTGCTCCGGCTCAGTCATGGAAAAGCAGCTACGGATTTCGCCCGCAATCAGGGGCTTGAGCCAGCGTTCTTTTTGCTCCTCGCTGCCGTGAGCCAGCAGCAGCTCCATGTTGCCGATGTCGGGCGCAGCGCTGTTGAAGACGTAATGCCCGAAGACCGAGCGGCCCAACTCCTCGCTGATGTACGCGAATTCGGTGAGGGAAAGCCCCAGACCGCCGTAGGCTTTGGGCATGTGCGGAGCCCACAGCCCCATCTCCTTCACCTGCTGGCGCTTGGGCTCCAGCGCCGCTTCCGCGCCCCTGAAGCCGCGGGGAATGTAGATGCGCTCCAGAGGATAAAGCTCCTCGCGAATGAACTCGCGAATCACCTGCACCATTTCGGCAATATGTTCGGGGGGAGAATAAAGCATGATGACCTCATCAATTATTGCAAATCTGACAGAACTGTAAACGAAATGACATTTTTATGCTCTCCAGTCTAATACAATCAATGCGAGAATGACAACAAAGTGCGGAATTGCCGCTCCTTCGGGCATCTTTTTGTAACGCCGGTGCATC
>JALWDV010000178.1 GCA_027036755.1 Anaerolineae bacterium | reverse complement strand
TGGCGGGATTGGATGTGATCCTGGCCCGGGCCAAATACGCGGACGACATCCACGCCAATGCGCCCGAGCTGCTGGGCTTTCATCGCACGCCCGATTTCAGGCCCGAGGAGCATCCGGGCGTCATCCTCGATTTGCATCAGGCCCGACATCCCCTGCTGGACCCGGCCACGGTGGTGCCCATCGATTTCCATTTCGGCGAGGATTATTTCATTATCGTCATCACCGGGCCCAACACCGGCGGCAAGACCGTCAGCCTGAAGACCGCGGGCCTGCTGACGCTGATGGCCCAGGCGGGCGTGCCCATCCCGGCCGCGCCCGGCTCCCGCCTCACCCTGTTCGAGCAGGTCTTCGCCGACATCGGCGACGAGCAGAGCATCGAGCAAAATCTCAGCACCTTCTCCAGCCATCTGACCAACATCGTGCGGATTTTGGAGCGGGCCACGCCCCACAGCCTGGCGCTGCTGGATGAATTGGGCGCGGGCACCGATCCGGAGGAGGGCAGCGCCCTGGCCCGGTCCTTGCTCCAGCACTTGCGCGACCGCGGCATTCCCACCGCGGCCACCACCCACTACTCCGAGGTCAAGCTCTACGCCCACGCCACCGCGGGCGTCACCAACGCGTCGGTGGAATTCGATCTGGACACCCTCAGCCCCACCTACGAGCTCACCATCGGCCTGCCGGGGCGTTCCAACGCGCTGGCCATCGCCCGGCGACTGGGCATGCCCCGCGACATCGTAGACCTGGCCGAGCGCTCGATCCAGCCGGACAGCCTCACCGCTGACGCGCTGCTGGCGGAGATACGCGAGGCCCGGGACGCGGCCCGCCAGGCCCGCAAGCGCGCCGAAGCCCGCGAGCGCCTCATCGCTGCCCGCGAAGCGGAGCTTCGGGAGCAGTTGGCCCACATCGAGGAGGCCCGCCGCGCGGTGCTGAACGAGGCCCGGGAGGAAGCCCAGGCCGAGCTGGACGCGCTGCGGGAGGAGCTGCGCAAGGTGCGGGCGCGGCTGGGCAAGGGCGGCGTCAGCCAGCACCAGCGCTTCCTGCAGGAGGCGGAAAAGGCCATCAAGGCCCGCAAAGAGACGGAGAAAATCCTGCCCGAGAGCGTGGAGCCGGAACCGGAGCGCATTCCGGGCCCGCCCCGGGTCGGCGACATCGTGTGGGTGGAGAGCCTGTACAGCTCGGGCGAGGTGGAGGATGTGTGGGAGGAGGACAAGGAGGCCGAGGTGAGGGTGGGATCCTTCCGCATCAAGCTGCCCTTCGATCAGTTCGAGATCAAGCAGCGTCCGCAGCCCGAGCCTGAGAGATCAACCGGGCGGGGCTTTGCCGGGCCCGCGGCCAGTCCGGGCATGGAGCAGGACCTGCGGGGGATGCGGGTGGACGAGGCCCTGGACGCCCTGGACGAGTACATCGACCGGGCCTATCTGGCCGAGCTGCCCTGGGTGCGCATCATCCACGGCAAGGGCACGGGCGCGCTGCGCAAGGTGGTGCGCGATTTCTTGCGCAACCACCCGGTGGTGTCCCGCTACCGCTCGGGCGAGGCGGGCGAGGGCGGCGACGGCGTGACGATAGCGTATTTTGTGGGCGGCGACGCGGGCGCAGATTGAGGTTGCCTCACGCAGTCCTGGTTTTCAGGGGCGTCCCAATGGGGTGTAAAGCGCCCAAAAAATCGAATAAAAGCGCTACGAAGCATTGCGCCGTTCGATCTGCGACACCCAGTGACGGACGGTCGGCAAAAATTTATTTCCAAGTGAAACCCTTGTTCGCGATTTTGCTTTGTCAAACCCCGTCGCCAATGCTAAAATACTCCCAGATGCCATCTGTATGAGAGTAAAGTTATGAGCCATTCAAGTCACTTCGCACGAAAAAAAGCCCACGAGGCCATCGACGCCTTACCGCCTGAAAGCCTGCAAGAACTCTCCAGGTTTCTTGAGTTTCTTAGATTCAGACAGCGCGCCCCGGAAGATCCAATGAATGTGCAATTGGAAGGTTTGTGGCAAGATAAACAATTCGATGTGACAGATGACGATATTCGAGCCTTGCGCCAGCAAGTTTCTGATCATGTTTTGCAGAGGGCGAAATAGGGGATGAAATATCTGGCTGACACAGTCGCTGTTGTCCGTCATTGGTCTTTTGATTGGGGGACGTATTTGGGCCCGCCCGCCTCATTTCTACTCACGTCGTTGCTTACTGAAAGGCGCTCTCGATTTCTGCTGGTTCGCGGTATAATAGACATGTTCGTTTTTTCTGAACACAAAGTTTCCAGAGGTGCGCCTTATGCCCACAATCACCCTTGATCAAAACGTCTACAAACGCCTGAAAGAAGCAGCAGAAGAACATGAAACGACCGCCGCTGCGTTGCTGGAAGACGCGGCTCGTCAATACCTGTGGGAGATGGAACGTCAGAAAATATCCGAGGAAAGCGAGCTGTTTCAGCAACAGCACCCTGAATTGAAGCAGAAGTATTTGGGGCGATACATCGCTATGCACCAGGGAAAAGTGGTGGATCATGATGTCGATGAAGATGCTCTGTGGCAACGCGTGCGTGAGCGATATGGACGCACGCCTGTGCTGATCGTTCGGGTGGGAGAAACGCCCCATCGCACATTTACCCGACTCGGATTTCGGTACGAATGATGGCCTCCTCTCGTTTTGCCTACGATAAAACGTACGATCCCCCAATCCCGGCACTGCCTGTTATCGTATACAACAGCGATGCGGAGCTGAGCACATCTTCGTTTGTTGCTCTCGTCGATACCGGAGCCGACGGCACGCTGATTCCTGTCTCTCATCTTCGTTCAGTTCAGGCATATCCGGTGGCCGAAGCCTTCTTGCGAAGTCATTGGGGCGAAAGACGGCGCGTGCATCTCTTTCGCGTTGATTTGCGCATCGATGAAATCTCTTTGCCGGGCGTCACGGTGATCGGAGATGATCTGGGGCAAGAGATCATCTTGGGCAGAGATGTCTTGAACAAACTACGACTATTTCTCGACGGACCACTCACCGAAACCGAGGTGCGGGAATAAACAGTGAATAAGCTGCGCGTGTTCCTCGACATGATCAAGTTCGAGCACACCATCTTCGCGCTGCCCTTCGCCTACATCGGCATGGCGCTGGCCTGGCGGCAGAGCGGGCTGCTGGCCGCGCCCATCGATTGGGGTGCGCTGGCCTGGCAGTTCGCGTGGATCACCGTGGCCATGGCCTCGGCCCGCACCGCGGCCATGGCTTTCAACCGGGCCATCGACGCGGAGATCGACGCCCGCAATCCCCGCACCGCCAATCGCCCCATCCAGGCGGGCAAAATCAGCAAGAATGCGGTGTGGCTGGCGGGATTCATCAGCCTGGGCGTATTTCTGCTTGCCGCCTGGCTGCTGAATACGTTCGTGCTCATGCTGGCGCCCCTTGCCATGATCGGTCTGGTGGGCTACGCCTACACCAAGCGCTTCACCTGGCTCTGCCACCTCTGGTTGGGCATTGTGGATGGGGCGGCCGCGGCCGGTGCCTGGGCCGCAGTGACCGCCAGCCTGAGCCATCCCCTCCCATGGCTACTGTGGGCCGCGGTGGCCGTGTGGATCGCGGGCTTCGATCTCATCTACGCCTGCCAGGATGTGGAAATCGACCGTCGGGAGGGGCTGCACAGCATCCCCGCCCGCTTCGGCATCCCCGCGGCCTTGCGCCTGGCCCAGATCTTCCACGTGCTCACGGTGCTTTTGCTGGCCGCGGTGGGGCTGATCGCGGGCATGGGCTGGCTCTACTGGCTGGGGCTGCTCATCGTGGCCGGACTGCTCATCTACGAGCATACACTGGTCAAGCCCGACGACTTGAGCCGGGTGGATATGGCCTTCTTCAAGATGAACGGCTACATCAGCGTCATCACCTTTTTAGCCGTCCTGGGGGGGATGTGGGTACAATAGAGATTATTGAAGAGGCATAGTTCATTCGTAACTGCTAACGTAGCCCTGTTCACTCAACACGGATACGAGGAAACACGGATAAAATCTTTTTTGATGACTTCATGTCTTCGTCTCCTTCGTGTCTTCGTGGCAAAAGAGAACGATCGGGGCCAACTACCTTAGCAGTTACGTTCATTCTCATTCAAAACCACAAAACCATCTTTACAATTTCACCGCCAAACGTCATCCGTCAAACGTCAAAAAGAGCCTGTTTCGCCACGTTTCGACGTTTGACGCTTTACGTTTGACGCGCTTTGCCAGGCGCTGCCCCTATTGAAATTGTAAAGCTGATGGAAGGACGATCTGAACCATGCCCTACTACATCATCCTCAACTACACCCTCTATGGCTACAGCCCGCGCGAACTGGCCATCATCGCGCTCATCGCCCGCTTCCATCGCAGCAAGGGCGTTCCCAAACCCCGGGAGATGGCTCCGCTGCTGACTGACGAGGACAAACGGGCCCTGGTCATTTTGTGCGGCGTCATCCGGCTGGCCGAATATCTGGAGCGCGGGCGCAGACAAGTGGTGCGAGACTTGCGGTGTCATGCAGACCCCGAAAATGGCTGGGTGCAGATCGAGACGCTGACCACAGGCCACGCAGCCATCGAGCTGTGGGAGGCCGAGCGCAACCTCGATGTGCTGAGCGCAGCGCTGGAGATGGACGTAGAGCTGGTGGAGGGCGTGTGGCTGGGCGATGATTGAGCGGTCAACTCCATCCCCGAAACCGCCCGGCGATTCCAAATTTAAACCTCACAAGATGTAAAGGGGCGAATTCACCCC
>JALWDV010000177.1 GCA_027036755.1 Anaerolineae bacterium | reverse complement strand
CTGCCCAGCGCGGGCGGGGCCAGCGTGCGCTATGAGACCGATCTCACGCCCCACGTCAATCTGAATTGCACGCGCTGTGGCAGGATTTATGATTTCCCCATGGAGAAAATCGACGAGATATTCGAGATGATCGACTCCCGAACCGATTTTCAGTTGGAAAACATCCACATTGAAGGTTACGGCGTCTGTCTCATCTGCCAAAAAGAACTCGAACAGGAGGAGGCGAGCGCGTAACATGGGAGAAAAGCAGTTTCAGACCACCATCTTCCTGCCTGATGACCCCCAGGCCGCGCAGGAAAGCGCGGATCTGCTGATCAAGACGCTGGAGCAGCACGATGGCATCATTGCTGTCGAACTGGACATGGGCGAGGGCAAGCTGTCGCTGGCGTATGACCCGGATCTCATTTCGGCCGAGGTGGTGGATGGCGTCGCCCGGGACCTGGGCCTGGCTCTGAATGAGCGCGTGCAACGACGCACCCTGACCATCAACAGCTCGCTATATCGCAACATCTCGGGCTCCATCGTACAAAGCCTGAGCGACGCGCCCGATGTATTTCATGTCTCCATCAATCCGGTGTCGCACACGGTTTCCATCCGCTACCGGGGCAAGGAGGCCCTGGCCGAGGTGGAAAAACAGTTGGAGGAGCTGGGCTATCCTGTGGTCGAGAAGATCGAAGGCAAGCCTCCTTTCTGGGTGCGAAACCAGGGGCTGATTTGGGCGGGCCTGACGTTGGTCTTTCTGCTCGTCGGCGTGGCGCTGGAGCGATTCGTTCGTCCGCCCGCCATTCCCGGATTGCCTGTCATCTTTTTCGCCCTGGCCTATGCCGCGGGCGGGCATCAGGGGCTGATTGAGGCGCTGCACGATCTGCGCCGCGGGCGGCTGAATGTGGACTTTCTCATGATCCTGGCGGCGCTGGGCGCGGCTGTCATCGGGCAGTGGGCCGAGGGCGCGATGCTGCTGTTCCTCTTTACGCTGGCTGAGGCGCTGGAGGATTACGCCATGGATCGCACCCGCAGCGCGGTGGAGGCGCTGACCCAATTGCGGCCCAATGAAGCGACGGTGCGCCGCGATGGCGAGGAGATCAGCGTGCCGGTGGAGCAGGTGCACGTGGGGGAGATCGTCGTGGTGCGCCCGGGCGAGAGCATTCCGGTGGATGGCAAGGTGCTGCAGGGCGAGACGACGGTGGATCAATCCTCCATCACGGGCGAGTCGGTTCCTGTGCACAAAACGCCCGGAGATGATGTTTTCGCCGGAACCATCAATCTCGATGGCGCTATCGATGTGCGGGTGACGAAGGAGGCCAAGGACACCACCCTGGCCCGGGTCATCGAAATGGTCTCGGTGGCCCAGAGCGAACGCGCGCCCACCCAGCGCCTCATCGATCGCTTCGCCCATCCCTACGCCATTGGCGTGCTTGTGGCCGTGGCGCTGGTGATGCTCATCGGCTATTTCGGTTTTGGAGCGCCCTTTGAGGATGTATTTTACAAGGCTATGACCCTGCTGGTGGTGGCGTCGCCCTGCGCTTTG
>JALWDV010000176.1 GCA_027036755.1 Anaerolineae bacterium | reverse complement strand
CTCCTTTGCAGGGGAGGGAGCCGCTGGTTTGCAAAGTTTTTCCATCGGAACCGACTTACTGATTACTGAACACTGCCCCACTGAACACTGACCTACTGAACACTGACTCCCCCATGACCCGCCACCCTCTCCTCATCGGCATCCTGTTGGCGATTTCTCTCTTCGCCGCCATCGCCTGCACCGCGACGACGGTGTATCTGCCCGCCATCGCCAAAAACCTCAACATCGGCGCCGCGCCCAATCGCTCCTGGACGCCCCAGCCCACCATCACGCCCACCTTTACGCCCGTTCCCACCGCCACGCCCGCGCCGCCCGCAGCCCAACTCCCGCCCGACCTGCCCACGCCCCTGCCCGGCTCCTGGACCTTCCGCCCGGGCGACGCGGCCGTCGTCGTCAACAATGGTCCGGTCAATCTGCGCCGCGCCCCCGGCTACAAAAACAAGCCGACCAACGACCGCATCGCGTTGGTTCCGGCGGGCGCGCATGTCGTCATCCTCTCCGGCCCCGCCAAAGTGGATGGGCTCATCTGGTGGTATGTGGATTGGAACGACACGCAAGGCTGGATGGCGGAGCGCAGCAGCGGCGGCAAAACCCTGCTGGCCCAAGCGCAATAAAGTGACGGGGCATGGTTCAGATCGTCCTTCCTTCAGCTTTACAATTTCATGTGGTCAACGCCTGGCAAAGCACGTCAAACGTAAAGCGTCAAACGTCAAAGCGTGGCGAAGAGGCTCTTTCTGACGTTTTACGTATGACGTTTGACGGAGAAATTGTAAAGATCGTTTTGAATGAGAATGAACCATGCCCCAATACCCAATATCTTACCAACTTTCTCACAAACAATTCGCCCAAAAGGAGAATCCCCATGCCCCAAACCTCTCACTCATCTCCGCTGCCCGTCACAGACGCGGGCCTGCTGCGTCTGGATGGCGCGGCGCCCCTGGAAAGCGTCTACGAAGCGGACAACGCGCCCGCGCTGCTGCGCTGGGCCCTGAAACGCAGCTTCGTGTGGCAGCGACGCAACGACACCGAGGTCTTGCAAGCCTCTCTCTCCATGGATCAAGGCCCGATGTGGGCCGCGGCCCTGCTGGCCTGGGACGCCCAGGTCGCGTTCGATAGCGGCGAAACCGCGCCGCTGGATGCGTATCTCAAACGAGAAATCAAACCCGAAGGACGGCCCCAGGCCATTCTCGTCCGCCCCGAGAGCGAAAATCTGCGCTGGGGAACAGGCGATGTCTCCCGCCTGCCCACCGACACGCCCATCGTGGGCGCGGTGGCAGTGGTGGAGATGGACGGCGACGTGGTGAAATCGGCCCGGGTCGCCCTCACCGGCGTGTGGAAACGCACCGTCGATCTGGCCCAGGCCCCGGCCGCGCTGGCGGGCGGGCCGCTGAACGCCGAGACCATCGCGGCCGCGGCCGAAGCCATCGCCGCCGAAGCCGCGCCCCGGGCTGACTATCTGGGCTCGGAAGACTATCGCCGGGCCATGGCCGCAGTCATCAGTCGAGACGCCCTGACCCAGTGCATGGAGGAAAACTAAATGAGAGGCAATCCCACCGAAATCACCCTTATCATCAATGACAAACAACAACAGTGGACGGTCGGGCATCGCGATATGCTGCTGCATGTACTGCGCGATCACGGCTATCTCAGCGTCAAGCAGGGCTGCGACACCGGCGATTGCGGCATCTGCACCGTGCTGGTGGATGGCGCGCCCGTCCGCAGTTGCATGACCCGGGCCATCGAAGTGGATGGCAAGCGCGTGCTCACCACCGAGGGCCTCTCCCAGGACGGACATCTGCACCCCATCCAGGAAGCCTTTGTCGAGACCGGCGGCGCGCAATGCGGCTTCTGCACGCCCGGCAAAATCATGGTCGCCAAGGCCCTGCTGGACAAGAACCCCAATCCCTCCACCGAGGAGGTGCACGAGGCCATGACCGGCGTGCTCTGCCGCTGCACCGGCTACGTGCGCACCAACGACGCGGTGCTGCGCGCGGCCAAAAAGCTGCGGGGCGAAGAAACACAGCCCCTGGAGCCCATCCGCTTCAAGCTCAGCGATATGGCCGAGATCAAGGATGTTCCCATCCCGGACGAGTACAAACGCGCCCACGGCGACGATGCGCCCCTGCCGCCCGTGGTCATCACCCCGCCCGACATGCCCGAAACCACCGTGGTGGGCCAGGCCGAGAAGAAGGTGGACGCCCGCAAGCTGGTGCTGGGCCGCCCGGTCTACGCCTTCGATAAATATGTGGACGGCATGTTGTACGGCGCGCTCCTCACCAGCCCCCACGCCCACGCCCGCATCATCGATATCGATACGAGCAAGGCCGAGGCGCTGCCGGGCGTGCACGCGGTGCTCACCTACAAGAACGTGCCGCGGGTTAAATACGCCAGCGGCGGCCAGAGCCCGCCCCAGCCCCCGCCCTACGATCAGGTCATGTTCGACAACAAGGTGCGGCATGTGGGCGACCGGGTGGCTGCAGTGGCGGCAGAAACGCCCGAGCTGGCCGAAAAAGCCCTGCGCCTGATCAAAGTCAAATACGAAGTCCTGCCCCACGTCATCGATCCCCTGGAAGCCATGCAGCCGGGCGCGCCCGTCATCCACGATGAGGATGACACCGAGGGCATCCACGACGCCCAGCGCAACATCGTCTTCCACATCGAGGCCGAGGTGGGGGATGTGGACAAAGCCTTGGCCGAGGCCGATTATGTGCACGAGGCCGAATACTACACGCCCAAGCAGCAGCATGTGCATCTGGAGCCCCACGTGACCCTCACATGGTGGGATGAAAACGACCGGCTGGTGGTTTACACCTCCACCCAGGTGCCCTTCCACGTGCGCCGCATCATCGCCCCCCTCATCGGCGTGGAGCCCAAGCGCATTCGCGTGATCAAGCCTCGCATCGGCGGCGGCTTTGGCAACAAGCAGGAGATCATCCTGGAGGATGTCTGCGCCATGCTCACGGTGCGCACGGGCAAACCGGTGCGCCTGGAATACAGCCGCAAGCAGGAATTCTACTCCTCCCGCAGCTCGCACCCCGAGATCGTGCGCTACAAGGTGGGCGTCAAGGGCGATAAAGTCACCGCGGCCGAGCTTTACTTCATCGGCGATACCGGCGCTTATGGCGCGCACGCCCTCACCGTGCAGATGGTGGGCGGCTTCAAGGGCCTGACCCTGTACAACGCGCCCAACTCCCGCTTCATCTCCGACGCGGTCTACACCAACCAGCCTCCCACCGGCGCGTTCCGCGGCTATGGCGCCACCCAGGCCCAATACGGCTATGAGGTGATCATGGCCGAGATCGCGGAGAAGCTGGGGCTGGATGTGGTGGAGTTCAAGCGCAAGAACCTGCTGAAGGTGGGCGAGCCCATGCTGCTGGCCAAGAAGCTGGGCGAGGGCCGCGAGGGCTACGAGCAGGTGCTCACCACCAGCGCCATCGAGGAATGCCTGGATGTAGGCCTGCGGGTCACCGATTTCTACGCCAAGCGTCGGGCCTACGCCAACCAGAGGGGCCGCTATCGCAAGGGCATTGGCTTCGCCACCACCATGCACGGTTCGGGCATCGCCGGCCTGGATATGGCCGCGGCCACCATCAAGATGTGGGACGACGGCACGTTCATGCTGACCATCGGCGCCACCGACATCGGCACCGGCTCCGACACCATCCTGGGCCAGATCGCGGCCGAGGTGCTGGGCGTGCCCCTGGATGACATCGTGGTCTATTCCTCCGACACCGATTTCACCCCCTACGACACCGGCGCTTACGCCAGCTCCACCACCTACATCAGCGGCGGCGCGGTGCGCAACGCCGCGCTCAAGGTCAAGAGGCAGATTCAGGAATTCGCGGCCAAGCTGCTGGAGGTGGATGATCCCGAAAGCCTGGAGCTGCGCGACCGCCAGGTCTTTGCGCCCGATGGCCGCTCTGTCAGCCTGTGGGATGTGGGCATGATCAGCACCCACCAGATGGATCAGCATCAGATCATGGCCACGGGCTCGCATATTAGCTACGTGAGCCCGCCCCCCACCGCGGCCTCCTTCGCCGAGGTGACGGTGGATACGCTCACGGGCCAGGTGACGGTGGATCGCTTCTTCGTGGCCGCGGATATCGGTCGGGTCATTAACCCGGTTACGGCCGCGGGCCAGGTGGAAGGGGGCGTGTTGCAGGCCATGGGCTTCGTGATGAGCGAGGAGATGGTCTTCGAAGAGGATGGCAAGCTGGCCAACGCCAGTATCGGCGAATATCGCCCCTACATGGTGGCGGACGCACCGCCCATCGACGTGGTTTTCATCGAGACCAACGAGGAAAACGGGCCGTTTGGCGCCAAATCGGTGGCCGAACTGGCCATGGATGGCGCGGCCCCGGCCATCGTCACCGCGGTGCACAACGCCACGGGCAAGTGGGTGCGCACCCTGCCTCTGTATCCCGAGCGGGTGTGGCGGGCGCTGCAAGAGAAGTAGGCAAGCGCCACGTGCGATCTTTCCGCCGACACCGACGAAATCACCTCGCGGCCAAGGCGGTGCGAAAAGCCAATCCCGTACTGCGTGATGCGTAATACGTGAGGTCGTTACGCATCACGCAGTAAAATTTGGCTCGGAGACAAGCCCCCCTCCCGGCCTCCCCCCGCTTCGGCTAGCGCCTTGCAGGGGGAGGAGCCCATCGCTTTGCCAATTTGCGTAGCAGATGAACATCTCCCTCCCCCGATACTCGCTGCGCTCGCGTTCGGGGGAGGGGCGGGGTG
>JALWDV010000175.1 GCA_027036755.1 Anaerolineae bacterium | reverse complement strand
CGCCGATACCGATGAAAGACGAGGACACGGATTGACACGGCCTTCGGTCACAGATTTTTTGAATTATCCGTGTTTTTCTGTGTTCATCCGTGTTCTATTTTCAAAGCAGGCTCTAAAGTCCAGGGGGGCGCTGGAAGGATGCGTTAATCCTGGATGCGCCCGCCCGGCATGGTGGCGGGACGCGCGGGGTCGTAGAAACGCGGGCCTTGGTGCAAGATACGGTAGAGGGTGTCCCGCTCCGCAGGGATGCGGCCCAGGTCCAGGATCAGACGCTCGAACTCCGCGGGCGGCATGTACTCGCCCGTTTCGGCCCCGGCGCTGCGACTGATGCGCTCATCGTGCAGCGTGCCGCCGAAGTCGTTGGCCCCGGCCTGCAAGAGCATCTGCGCCATGGCCGGGCCCAGCTTCACCCAGCTCACCTGGATGTTGGGGATCACGCGGCCGAGCATGATGCGCGCGACCGCGTGCATGAGCACATCCTCGCGGCCCGTCGGCCCCGGCCGGGCCCGGCCCGAGGCGTAGAGACGCGTGTTCTGATAGATGAAGCCCAGAGGCACGAACTCGGTGAATCCCCCCGTCTCCCGCTGGATGTCGCGGATGATGGCCAGGTGCGCAGCCCAATGCTCGGGCCCGTCGATGTGCCCGTACATGATGGTGGCGGTGGAGGGCAGCCCCACCTGGTGGGCCGTCTTGATGATCTCGATCCACGCTTCAGTCGAGAGCTTGTTCTTCGTCAACCGCTGACGCACGTTCGCATCCAGAATCTCGGCAGCGGTGCCGGGGATGCTGCCCAATCCCGCCTCCTTCAACTCGATGAGCACCTCGCGCACCGGACGCCGCAAAATCTGGCTGGCGTACTGGATCTCGAAAGGAGAAAACGCATGGATGTGCAGCTCGGGCGCAGCAGCCTTGATAGCCCGCAGCAGCCGGGCGTAGATATCGCCGCCCAGCAGCGGATTGAGCCCGCCCTGCATGCAAACCTCGGTGCATCCCCAACTGCGGGCCTCCTGGGCCAGCCGGGCCACCTCCTCCACCTCCAGCGTGTAAGCGTCGGGATGCTTGCGGGGCAGGCCGAAGGCGCAAAAGGTGCAGCCGGTGTAACAAACATTGGTGAAATTGATGTTGCGCGTCTGCACGAAGGTGACGCGCTCGCCCGCCTGACGGCGACGCAGCTCATCCGCGACCGCGGCAATGGCCAGAACGTCCCGCCCGCGGGCCCGGAACAGCGTTTCGGCCTCGGCTTGCGAGATGTCGTAATCGGCCAGGGCCTTTTCGAGGATGGCGCTGATGGAGGGCGATGATTCGGCAGGGAAAGACATAGCGGCTATTTTGACGCGACCCGCGAGATTTTGCAAATAGTTGCGGGCCCCAAATGCACAAGTTAAATCGGCAATAGTGGCGTTTGCTGCGTCCGCCCGGCGATGAAGTCGCCGGGCTACAAAACAGCGCCGGATAAATCCGGCTAGCCCCGCAGGGGCGCTGTTTCTAGCCGGGGGACTTCATCCCCCGGCGTTGGCGGCGGGCGCGAAG
>JALWDV010000174.1 GCA_027036755.1 Anaerolineae bacterium | reverse complement strand
CAGGGGCGCATCCGCGGTCACCAGCAGCTCGGGCGGGAAGACCTGGCTCAGATCCGATTGCAGCCGCGGATAGAGCTGCACCTTGCCATCCCGCACCTCCAGGATGCCCTTGGCCCGGTAAAGCTGTCCCTTTTCGATGGCCTCCGGATTGATGTGCGTGCCTTTATCGACATAAAGGTTGATGGCGTTGCCCTGATCGTCGGCTAGGTCGATGGAATAGCTGTAGGTGAATTCCTGCACATCGATGACTTTGCCCTGCACCTGCACCAATCGCCCCAGCAGGTTCTCATCCTTCAGCGCTTCGGCGATGGCGACTTTGGCGGGCCTGGGCAGATTGGCCGGATCGGCTTTGGCCAGAATCTGCACGTCATCGGGCACGATGTCGGGCACGATCTGCGTGGCGCCGCGATAAGCGCCAATGGTTCCCTTCACCTGCACCGTGTCGCCGATGTGAACGTTGACCACGCCGTCGCCGCCGAAGACCTGCACCTGGATGCCGCCGGTGTCATCCTCGACATAAAATTTCACGTTGCCGCCGCCCGCGTAGAAGCCGCCCGTGTACATGGTGGCCACACCTTCCAGAGTGAGCTGCGCGCCCTGCAGGGTGCGGGCCGTGCCGATGGGAATGACGCCGCCCTCGATGCGGGTGATCACGGTGGGCCCGACCGCGGCCTGGGGCCAATCCTCGGCCAGCACGGTGTAGCTTTGCAGCGCCGCGTCGAAATACGTCCACGGCGCGGTGACGGGGATGCTCACCGAGGCCGAGTCGCCGTCGGCCAGCTCCGGAATCTGCCACATGATGGCGTTCTTCTCCCGCACGACGCCCTCGGGCAGGTCGCCCGCCTTGAGCAGGGGCGAGAGCAGCAGGCTGGCCACGACGTTGTGCACATCCTGGCCCGTGTGGTTGGTCACGGTGATGACATACTCGAAGCTGCCGCCCGGCTCCGCGCTCTCGGGCGCCTGGGCCGTGATCACCAGCCGCTGGGCCACGGGCGGGGTCAGGTTGCTGCCCGTGTTCTGCGGCTGCGGCTTGGGATTCAGAACGAAGTCCGCGGCGTTGTCGTCCGCGTCCTGACCGTTGCCCGCGTCGCCGCCCGGCAGCCGCTCCAGCGACTGGCCGTTCTTCATCCCGGGCGCTGGCCGCCCTTCGGTCATGGCCACGGGCGCTTTCTTGCCCCAGGCCACCGCGTCCACCCGATCTTTGTTCGATTTCTGCAGGGCCACGCCGCCATAGGCCAGGTTCAGGGCCTGGGTGAAGGTGGCGTCGGCCGCGACCCCCACATCCTGCTCCGCCCGCACCAGCAGATAATGTCCCTGGCCGGGGATGAGGGTGAGGCCCGTCCAGCGGGCCAGACGCACCGGCTCCTGCTTGTCGTTGAGCTGATACCACAGGGACAGGCCCTGCAAATCCAGGGGCTGGTCGGTGGGGTTGTAGAGCTCGATGAATTCGTAGTTGTTGTCACCCTTTTTGCCCGCCAGCACCTCGCTGATGACGATGTGATCCACCGCAGGGGGCGCGGGCGGGGCCGTGG
>JALWDV010000173.1 GCA_027036755.1 Anaerolineae bacterium | reverse complement strand
GTGGCTATGTGGCGTTATGTGGCGTCATGTGGCGATCTGTGGCGTTATGTAGCGTTATGTGCCGTTATATGGCGTTATGTGGCGTTATTTGGCTTTTTTGTGGGGCTATGTGGCGTTATGTGGCGTTATATGGCGTTTTGTGGAGCTATGGGGCTTTTGTGGCGTTTGTGGCGTTATGTGGCGTTATATGGCTTTATGTGGCGTTATGTGGCATAATGTGGCGTTATGTGGCGTTATGAGGCGTTTTTGGCGTTATATGGCGATATATGGCGTTAGGTGACGTGATGAGACGTTATATAGAGTTATGTGACGTTATGTGATGTTATGTGGCATAATGATGTGTCATGCGGCGTTATCTGGCGCTATTTGGCTTTATGTAGCGTTATGTGGCGTTATGTGGCGTCTTGTGGCGTTTTGTGGCGTTATGTGGCGTTATTTGGCGCTATGTGGCGTTACGTGGCGCTATGTGGCGTCATGTGGCGATCTGTGGCGTTATGTGGCGTCATGTGGCGATCTGTGGCGTTATGTAGCGTTTTGTGGCGTTATGTGGCGTTATGTAGCGTTATGTGACGTTATGTGATGTTATGTGGCATAATGTGGCGTCATGCGGCGTTATTTGGCGTTATGTGGCGATATGTGGCGTTATGTGGCGTTTTCCAGCGTCATGTGGCGGTATATGGTGTTTTGTGGCGTTTTGTGGCGTCTTGTAGCGTTATGTGGCGATATGTGGCGCTATATGGCGTTATGCGGCTTTTGTGGCGCTTTATGGAGTTATGTTACGTTATGTGGCGTTATATGGCTTTATGTGGCGATATGTGGCTTTATGTTGTGTCATGTGGCGTTATGTGGCGTTATGTGGCGCTGTGAGGCGCTATGTGGCGTTATGTGGCGTTATGTGGCGTTATGTGGCGTTATGTGGCGATATATGGCGTTTTGTGGCTTTTTTTGGCGTCTTGTAGGGCTATGTGGCGATATGTGGCGCTATATGGCGTTATGTGGCTTTTGTGGCGTTTTTTGGCGTCATGTGGCGTTATGTGGCGCTATATGACTTTATCTGGCGATATGTGGCTTTATGTGGCGTTATGTGGCGTTATGTGGCGTTATTTAGCGTGATGTGACGTTATGCGGCGTTATGTGGCGTTATGTGGCGTTATTTGGTGTTATGTGGCGATATATGGCGTTTTTCGGCATTTTTCTGGCGCTTTGTTGCGTTATGTAGCGTTATGTGGCGTTATGTAGCGTTATTTAGCGTTATGTGGCGTTATGAGGCGTTACATGGCGTTTTTAGCGATATGTGGCATTATGTGGCGTTTTCAGGCGTTATTTGGCGTAATGTGGCCTTATGTGGCGTTATGTGGCGTTATGTGGCGATATGTGGCGGTAGTTGGCGTTATGCGGCAGTGTTTGGCTTTTTTTGCGTTTTGTGGTTTTATTTGGCGATATGTGGCGTTAGGTGACCTGATGAGACGTTCTATAGAGTTATGTGACGCTATATTAAGTTGTGTGGCATAATGTGGCGTCATGCGGCGTTAT
>JALWDV010000172.1 GCA_027036755.1 Anaerolineae bacterium | reverse complement strand
TTGTAGCCCGGCGATGAAGTCGCCGGGCTACAAAACAGCGCCGGATAAATCCGGCTAGCCCCGAAGGGGCGCTGTTTCTAGCCGGGGGACTTTATCCCCCGGCGTTGGCGGCGGGTGCGAAACGCCCCGCCAATGAATGGATTATTTTAACTTTCCAACTCATTTTGGACACACCCTTTTGAATCAATGAGGCGTCACTGCCGGCGGCCCGCTCGGACGCCCTTTGCGCAAACTTCGCACAAGGATATCCCTTATGTCTCAAATCACCATCGTCGGCCTGGGCCTCATCGGCTCATCCATTGGCCTGGGTCTCAAGGAATTGGAACGAGATTACACCATCGTCGGCCATGACAAAGATCACGCGGCCATGGATCGGGCGAAGAAACAGGGCGCGGTCGACAGGACCCACTGGAATCTCATCGCGGCCTGCGAAGAGGCCGACATGATCATCCTGGCCATCCCCATCAACGACATCGCCCCCACCATGGAGGCCATCAAGCAGGACTTGAAGTCCGGCTGCCTGCTGATGGACACGGCCCCCCTCAAACGCCCGGTGCAGAAAGCCGCGGCCGAGCATCTGCCCAACACCGTGCATTTCATCGGCGGCAATCCCGTGCTCACCCAGCACGAGCGTCTCACTGCAGCCGACGCCTCGGCCCGGTTGTTTGAGGATGCGACCTGGGCCCTGTGCCCCGCTGAGAGCGCCCACACCTCGGCTGTCAACGTGGCGGCCAACATGGTCTCCGCCTTGGGAGCCAAGCCCTACTTCCTCTCGCCCGAAGAGCATGACGGGCTGATGGCCGCTGCCGAAAGCCTGCCTCTGCTGATCTCTGGAGCATTGATGCACGCGGTCAGCAGCAGCGAATCGTGGCGCGAGATCAGGCGGATGGCGGGGCGACAATTCGAGCGCGTCACCGAGACGCCCGATTTCGATCCTGAAGCGCTGACCGAAACCGTGTTCGACAACCGGGACAACGTCATCCACTGGATTCAGGTGCTGACGGCCGAATTGCAGGGCTGGACCCAGGCGCTGGAAAACGATGATGCGGACATCATCCAGAGCTGGTTCGAGAACGCACAGCAGGAGCGCAGTGGATGGCTGGAATTGAGGAAGAGCGGCGATTGGGAGGAATCCTTCAAGACACAGAAATTGGAAGTTGACGGCTTTTTCTCCCGCATGTTAGGAATATCCTTTGGCCGCAAAGACAGGAAGATGTGAAAGAGTAGAAATCGATGGCGCGCACACGCTGGCATCCCACCATCGTCAAATTGCATAGCGTGAGTTCGACCCAGCACTGGGCGCGGGATTGGGCGCAGATGGGCGCTCGGGATGGGCTCATCGTCATCGCCCGGGAGCAGACCGCGGGCCGGGGGCGGATGGAACGCGTCTGGGAATCGCGTCCCGGCGGCCTCTACCTCTCGGTGCTGCTTCGCCCCGCCATCCCGGTGGCCCGAGCCAATCAATTGACCATGCTGGTCTCGTTGGCGGCCATCGACGCCTGTCGGCAGGTGGCCGGGGTGCAGGCCGCGCCCAAATGGCCCAATGATCTGCTGCTCGCGGACAAAAAGCTGGCGGGCGTCCTCACCGAGCTGGAGAGCAGTGATGGATGTCTCCGCTTCGCGGTCATCGGATTGGGCCTGAACGTGAACAACGCCTTCGATAGCTCGCCTCTGGCGGATATCGCCACCAGTCTGCGCATGGCGACAGGCCGCAGTTATGATGTGGACGCGGTGGCGGCTGCATTCATCGAGGCGTTGGCAGAACGCTACGAGGCTTTTCGGGCGGGCGTTTCGCCTCATCGCGCCTGGGCTGCGCATTTGCAACCGCTGGGCCGCCGCGTGAGGGTGCATTCCCCCCCGCAAGCGCCGTTGTGCGGGCTGGCCGAGGACGTTTCGCCCGAGGGTGCGCTTCTGGTGCGGGATGACGCGGGGGCGCTGCACACGGTTTGGGCGGGCGATGTGGTCATCGAATAGAGAATGTGCTATCATTCCGCGTCATGAGCGATAAAGAATCACGCGTGCTTCACAGCTTCAGCGATCGTCTGGCCATTGATCGCGCTGTCAAAGATCTGGCCCGGGCCCGCAACGCCTATCGGCAAGATCAACTGGCCCGAGAACTGGCGGCCCGAGGCAAGCCGGTGCTCAATGCCTTGCTGCGCAATCTCGCCGCCAGCGATCCCGCTTTGCGGGGCGGTTTGGGGCGATTGGCCCAGCACATGGATCCCGATCTCATCATTCCCGCGCTGCGGCAGGCCGCCATGGACGAGAGGCGGCCCGAGGCGGCCCGACTCACCGCGGTCATGCTGCTGGAGCGCTATCTGGGGCAGGAGATCGATCCCGCCATGGCTCAACACATTCCCGCATCCTACGATGTGGCCCGGGAAAGCGGCGAGGAGGCCATCGCCATCGCCGAAACCGAACCCCTGGTGCTGGTGGAATACGCGGAGCAATTGTTGGATGAGCCGCCCGAGATCGTCAACGCGGTGCTGCAAGTCATCACCGATATGAAAGACCCGCGGCGGGCGCGGCTTTTGATGTCCATAGCAGCGTATGGCGACGTCGCTTTGCAAAAAGAAATCCTGACCGCCCTGGGCGGCATTCGCCATCCCCTGGCGCTTCAGGCGCTGCAAACCTTGTGGCATCTGGTTTCGCCCGATTTGCAGCCCGTGGCGCGTCGTCAGTTTCAGAAATTGCGGCTTTCGGGCGTGCGAGAGACAGCGACAGGGACGCTGCGGGCGCTGTTATCGCCGTGCAACGCCCAGGGACACAGCTTCCTCTGGTTCATTCGCACATTGGATGACGAACCGGTGGGGCATCTGCTCACCCTCATCGTGAATGATGAGTTGGGCGTGGTGTACGCCACCGCTTATCCTGATCTTGATCTGGATGCGTTGCCCATGCCAGCGCCGCGGGGCCGCGCCCACAGGGTGCGCATGATCGATAGCCCGCATGGCCTGCTGCTGGCCGAGATCGATCCCCTGCTGGGGTTGAATCTGCTGGAGGAGGCTTTGCAGAGCATGTCGCAACAGGATTTTCCCTGGCCCGGCGAGATCGTCGTGTTCGGGCATTGGCTGTGGTCGGGCCGTCCTCTGTCTGCGCCCGAATTTTCGTGGCCGCGCCTGCCCGAGCCCGCCCCAGCGATAAATAGACGTCAGGCCAGCGCGTTGCTGGAGCATCCAGCGTTTGCCGGTTGGGTGTGGACGCTGCCCGATCTGGGCCAATTGTTGCGCGGCCATCAAGAAGACGCCCTGCAGAAGGATGGCGTCATCCATGAAAAAATCATCGACATTCTGCTGAACGAGGAGAATCGGCCGCGGCTGAGCCGACGTCTGCTGCAACAGGCCCGATGGCTGATGTTGACCGGCGACCGCAAGACCGCGATGCAGGTTTTGGCTGTGCGAGAGGCGGTGGACGCTGGCGACAGGAACGATCCCTTCATCAGGATGTTGGCGTGGCGCAGCCTGCTGACGGCCGCCGCAGATCGGGCCATGCGCAACGCCTTGCGAACGATAAATTCGGGCAGTGATTTGAAAATCGGAAAATAACCCCTGTCAATGGAGACAAGGAGCATTTTATGAATCCCACTTCGCATCTTTATCCCGTCATCCTTGCGGGCGGCGTGGGCAGCCGCCTGTGGCCCCGCAGCCGCAAAAGCGCGCCCAAACAATTTTTGGATCTCACCGGCAATCAGCGCAGCATGTTGCAGGAAGCCTACGATCGCATGACGCCCCTGGTCCCGCCAGAGAGCGTCTTCGTCATCACCAATCGGGAGTACAAAGAGACGGTGCAGGAGCAACTGCCCGAGCTGCCCGCCTCCAACATCGTGGGCGAGCCCGCGGCCCGGGGCTCGGCCGCGGCCATCGGCCTGGGAGCTATTCACCTGCTGCGCCGCGACCCCGACGCGGTGATGGCGGTGCTCACCGCGGACCATCTCATCAACAAGCCCGAGGTCTTGCGGCAGACCCTGACCGCGGGCGCATCGCTGGCTCAGTCGGGGGAGCTCATCACCCTGGGCATCCAGCCGAGCTACCCCGAGACCGGTTATGGCTATATCGAAATGGGCGACGCGCTGGGCGAGTTCAATGGCCTGACCGCCCGCCGGGTGCGGCGTTTTCGCGAAAAGCCCGATCTGCCTACGGCCGAGGCGTTTTTGGCCGCGGGCAATTTCGTGTGGAACAGCGGCATGTTCATCTGGCGGGCCGATGTGATCATGGAGCAGTTTCAACGGCACCTGCCCGAGCTGTTCGATGCGCTGACGCATCTGCAGCCAGCGCTGGGCGGGCCGGATGAAGAAATCGCCTTCCAGCAATACTGGATGCCGCTTTCGGGCAATGTCACCATCGATTATGGCGTCATGGAAAAAGCGGACAGGGTGGCGGTGTTCCCGGTGGATATGGGCTGGAACGACATCGGCTCGTGGGCTGCGCTGCTGGAGGTGTTGCCCAAGGACGCCAACGGCAATGTGGTTCAGGCCCGGCATCTGGATTACGAAAGCGCCAACATCCTGACCTTTAGCAAAAACCGGCTCATCGCCACCATCGGGCTGCAGGATATGATCGTGGTGGACACCGACGATGTGGTGTTGGTGATGCCCGCCAGCCGCGCCCAGGATGTGAAGAAGATCATCCAGGCCCTGCGACAAAAGGGCCTGGAGCATTATCTCGAATAGATGAGTAGTACGTCGTTGCAGCAGGAGTAATTCCAAACTTAGCATCATCAAGAGGCAGGGAGTCGATTTTCACCCCTCCCC
>JALWDV010000171.1 GCA_027036755.1 Anaerolineae bacterium | reverse complement strand
CAGCGAGTGTCGGGGGAGGGGCGGAGTGGGGCAAAAAGGAGGCCGGGAGGGGGGAAATCGCCTCCTTGCCGCTTGCGGATTCTAAATTTGGAATTGCTGCTGTTTCCCCGGCTCACCCGATGACGCCGCCGATGGTGACCACCGATGTGTTTTGCTCGTCCGCGGGGCACACTGCGTAGCCCGCGCGATGGCCTCGCCAGGGCGCAGCCGCTTTCAGGGTGAGATAGAAGGGGGCGACGCCGCAGACGTTGTTGGCGTCTTGCTCCCGTTTGACGATTCGCCAGAAGCCGTCCGCGTCGCCCGCGGCCAATCGATTCAGCATCTCGTCATCCAGTCGGCGGATGTCCGCCAGTTTGGCTTCATCCACCGGCTCGCCATCGAACGCAGGGCCCACGTGGGCCAGATCGCCCGCGGCCACCAGCAGGGTTCCCGGCCGCTCTGCCAGGATGAGCCGCAATTCCCGCAGAAATCGCCCCAGCACCGCGTCCGCTTCTGGCGGCGAATCTGACGCCATGAAGGGCAGAAAAGAGCCGGTGAGGATGGGGATGACCGGAACGGGCCTGCCATCTCGCATGTGATGCAGCCATGTCAGGGCCAGCTCTATGGAATGTTCGCCCAGATGATAGAGTTCGCCCGCGAACGCGGTTTCCTCCCCCACGGCCCGGACCAGACGGTCGGTGAGAAGCTGTTCGGTGGGCAGAACGCCGTAGGGCGTGGCGTAGCTTTGTCGGGTGAGGGTGACGGGGTTGAAGCCGCCATGATGATCTGTGCCCAAAATGATGACCAGCTCCGCTGCGGCGGCCATTTCGCGGGCTTCGGCCCACAGCCGGGCGTAGATCTCATGCCCGCGCTGATAATCGATGTGCGGGCTCAACACCACCCGCCCCGCGGAAAGCGGCGGCGCCGGCTCCGCCTCCGCCAGCCACGCGTCGAATTGCGCCTTGAGCTGCGCCGGGTCAGCGGGATACCCTTGCCCCGCGATGAGCATGGGACGATGGGGTTGGGCGTAGTATCGGGCCAGGGCCTCTTCGTATGCGGCGCGAAAGCGATCATTTTCCAGAAAAATCGCCTCATCCAGCGCCGCCACCAACGCCTCGATAGCGCCCGCTTCGGCCCGGACGCCGAACCGCAGATAGAGATCGCGGCGCACGGCTTCCACGTCGCGACTGCCATCCAGCAGATAAAGCGCGGGGCCATAGGCCTGGGGCAGCGCCATGTATTGCCCCGAAAGCTGAAATGGGTCTTGCAAGAGCAGCGCAGGCGCGTTCTGGTAGGTGATGCGTTGGATATCGAGGGGGCGAAGTTTGGGATGCACGATGATGGGGTGGGGTGCAGTCTCCCACAAGCGGGGGATGCCACCTCTGGCTGCAAAAATTCTTTGCAAACCAGCGGCTCCCTCCCCTGCAAAGGAGCGGAGCGACTGGCGGGGGAGGGCCGGGGAGGAGGCGGAGCTCTGGCGGACTGGATAGAAAAGGGAACTAATTTTTGTACGCGACCTTAGCAGTTACGAAATCGAAGGGTTTTTGCGCATGACG
>JALWDV010000170.1 GCA_027036755.1 Anaerolineae bacterium | reverse complement strand
GCAAGGGGATTTCTCGGTCGCTGCGCTCCCTCGAAATGACGTAGGAGAGACGTAATGCGTGACACGTGATGCGTGACGACCTCACGCATTACGCATTACGCATCACGCCGATTGCAGACTCGCCCGACGCGGGCTTTGCGAACCTTCACCAACCAGCGATCATTCTATTTTCAAAGCAGAGCATGTTTGTCGTTTTCGGGTTTTGGGAGATAATGGAAGCGCCGGAACGCCCGGCTTTGGAGGAGCCATGTCCCTGATCGAGCGCTTGCGACAATCATCTGAACTCATCGATTACGCCTATCGCGGCATCCGCAATGTGGGCGCGGGCAATGTGGCCCGCACGCTGCTTTACAAACCCCGTCTGCTTCGCTGGGAGCGGCGATTTGGCGCGCCCGCCGGCCGGGAGAAAGAAGTCGTCCCGGGTGCGGTGACAGGCGTGGAGGAAATCGACGACGGGCTGGCGATTTTGCTGGATGAGGGCGTGTGCACGGTGCAGGTCATCAGCCCGCATACGCTGCGCATTCGGGTGGCGGCTGGCGATGCGATGCCACCCTACTTCTCCTACGCCACCCTGCCCGACGCGGCGCAGCCCGCCGATTGGCAATGGCGCGAGGTCGACGGCCGCATCCACATCAGCACCGGCGCGGCTGCGCTCATCATCGACAAAGCCTCCTTTGGGCTCATCCTGGCGGACGCGTCGGGTCAGTCCCTGGGCGCGGGCACAGAGAGGCTGGGCTGGGATCAGCGCGGCGCCTTTTTCTCCCAGGCCTTCGATGAGAGCACCTGGTGGTATGGACTGGGCGAGCGGGCCTTTCATCTGGCCCTGGAGCGTCGCACCTACACCCTGACCACCCGCGACCCCGAGGGCTACGGGCCGGGCGACGATCCTCTCTACATCAACATCCCCTTTTTGCTGGGCGTGCAGCAAGGCCGGGCCTTTGGCCTGCTGCTGGATCTGATGAGCGATGGCGAGCTCACTCTGCGTCCGGACGGCGGCGTCGATTACCGCGTTCTGGGCGATGAAATCCGATGGGATGTCCTCTTCGGCCCGGAGCCCGAGCAGGTGCTGGCTCGCTACGCGGATCTCACGGGCCACGCCAATCTGCCACCCCTGTGGGTGCTGGGCTATCACCAATCCCGCTGGAGCTATGAAACTGAGGCCATCGTGCGGGAAATCGCGGAGGATTTCCGGCGGCGACGCATCCCCTGCGACGCCATTCACTTCGATATCGATTACATGGATAGCTTTCGCTGTTTCACCTGGGATAAAACCGCGTTCCCCCATCTGGCCGGGTTGATCGCCGACCTGCATGACGATGGCTTCCGGGCCGTGGCCATGATCGACCCCGGCATCAAGGTGGATATGAATTACGATGTCTGCGCGGACGGCGTGCGGGAGGACGTCTTTTGCAAATTGCCCGATGGCGAGCTTTTTCATGGGCCGGTGTGGCCGGGCGAATGCTATTTCCCCGATTTCACCAGTCCTCGTGTGCGCAAGTGGTGGGGAAAATGGTGTCAGCGCCTGGTGGATCTGGGTTTCGACGGCTTCTGGAACGACATGAACGAGCCCACCCTCTTCGGAAGCGCCACCTTTCCGCCCATGGTGCAGCATGATCTCGAGGGCCAGGGCGCGGCGCACTGGCAGGTGCATTCGGCCTATGGGATGCAGATGGCGCGGGCCACCTACGAGGGCCTGCAATCCATCCGCCCGGAACATCGCAACTGGGTCTTCAGCCGCTCGGCCTATGCCGGAACCCAACGCTACGCCAGCTCCTGGACGGCGGACAATCGCAGCACCTGGGAGGATTTGCGCATCACGCCGCCCATGCTGATGAACCTGGGGCTTTCGGGCCTGGCTTTCACCGGCTCCGACATCGGCGGCTTCGATGGCGAGCCCACGCCCGAGCTTTTCGCCCGCTGGATTAGCATGGCCGCGTTCAATCCCTTCTTCCGCACCCACACCGTCAAGTCCTCGTCCTGGCAGGAGCCGTGGCGCTATGGTCCGGAGGTGGAGGACATCTCTCGCAAATACATCGAGCTGCGCTACCGGCTGCTGCCATACATCTACACCATCTTCTGGCAGTACGCCACCCGCGGGACGCCCATGATGCGCCCCATGTTCTTCGAAGACCCCGCCGACGAGGCTTTCCTGGCCGTTGATGATCAATGGCTGTTCGGCGATCATCTGCTGGCGGCTCCGGCGCTGGAAGCAAATATGGCGGCCCGGGATGTGCTGCTGCCCCCGGGCGAATGGTATGACTTCTGGACCGACGAACGGCTGGAGGGCGGGCGAACCGTGACCCGCAAGACGCCGTTGGATATGGTTCCCCTGTTCGTGCGGGCGGGCGCTGTGCTGCCCATGACCGAGGCGCAGCAATTCGTGGGCGAAAAGCCCCGCGCGCCCCTCATCCTGCACCTTTACCCGGGTTCGGGCGTTTCGTGGCTTTATGAGGATGATGGCGAGAGTCTGGCGTATCGGGCGGGCGACTTCCGTCTCACTCGTTTCGAGATGAAGCGGGAGGGCGAGGAATTCCTATTGGAGCGCATCGTCGAGGGCGATTTCCTTCCCCGATATGACAAAATCTCCATCATCTTCCACAGTCCCCCTATCTCCTCTGTTTTACTTGACGAAGCGCGGGTTCTTGTGCTAAATAATCACTTGCAGATCGACCCGGATTGCTGGCAGCGTATCCGCTTCGCAATCGGGTAAGTCAAATTTGCCCTTTGACGGATAATCTGCTACAAACAATTCTGCATCGAGTTTTGCACTCTATCCGACATCTTTTCAATTCCCAACTCATCATTCCCGATTGACGACGATCGGGAGGAAAATCAAAGGAGAAACAATCATGGCTCATGTAATCACCGAAATCTGTGTCCGTGACGGCGCTTGTGTCGATGTGTGCCCCGTCGAGTGCATCGTTCCTGGCATTCCCGAAGACGAATGGCCCCTGTACTACATCGATCCTGACACCTGCATCGATTGTGGCGCTTGCGTGCCCGAATGCCCGGTGGACGCCATCTTCCCGGAAGAGGATGTCCCCGAGGAGTATGAGAAGGACATCGAGGCCAACGCCGCCTTCTTCTCCGAAGGTCCCGGCTACGCCGCGCTCGACGAGATCTAGGATCGCGCACCTCAATCAAATACGAAAGCCCCGGTCGTTTTGCCGGGGCTTTTTTTGTGGATGAAAGGCGTTGGGTGAGAGCGGAAAATCACACGGGCCGGTGGGTGCGCATCCAGTTGGTGAGCGACTTGGCCGCGGGGCGATCCCGGGTCAGCGCTTCGAGATGCAGGATGGCCTCGGTCAGCGAGGTTTCGGAATCGGTCAGCACCTCGCCGAAGGACGCGGCGGCCTCGCGCAGCGCGTAGCGAATGGGCCGGGGCACGCCGGCCAGCAGCGCGCCCACCTCGGCCCCGGCCGCGTAGAGGATGGCGCTATCGGTGTAAGGCTGCGTCGGGGCTTCGATGAGGGTCTTGACGCGTCCCTCCGAGAGCCGGGCCAGGGCGTCGGCGAATGCAGCCACCACCTCGGGCTTGTCCGTTTCCGCCGCCAAAATCGAAGCCTGACCAAAGCAATAATCGCCAATGAGGATGGCGGAGCCCATCATCACCCGATTTTGCTCATTGAGCGGCACGTTCCCTCTGGGGATGTATTGGTGCACCATCATCGCCAGATGCAGCAATTCGATGGCCGCCGCCAGTTTGACTCGCTTTTTCTGCTCCGAATGCCCGAGTCGGCTAGCCCCCAGCGTGATGATGGCTCGCGGAAAATGTTCTGGCAAAGCGTCGTCCAGGACTTCATCGACCATGGGGTAGCTGGTTTTCGCCGCTTTCTGGATTATGCGGCGCACCAGCGCCAGGTCATCGCCAAGAAGTCTTTCGAGATTGGATTCAACGACAGCAGTGGGCGAAATTTGTTCGAGCTTCCTTTTATTGGGTAACATGATGGGGGCAACCTGAGTGGTTAAAGGCAGGCTGATCATACCATAATCTACAGGGGGCGAAAAATACTGTTGCATCTTGTGCACAGCGGGCGCATGGCCGTTTGCAGACATTCCAAATTTGGCTCCACTGCAAAAAAGGTCATTTCACCACGGTGACGCGGAGGACACGGAGAAAATAGTGGTCGTTCACAGAGAAATTCCTTTCCAAATCTCACCTTTTTCTTCCTCCGTGAGCTCTGTGTCTCTGTGTTGAAGGTTTTTTCAGTACAGCCAAATTTGGTCTGGCGAAAATCCCCCCTCCCTGCCTCCCCCTGCAAGGCGGCAGCCGAAGCAGGGGAAGATATTGTGTTAAATGTCAAGCGTGATGATGCGAAAAAACGGCATAGTCAGAGCGCCCCATTTGCATATTGAAAGAAACGGGAATCCCAATGGCAGGAAAGCGAGAATATCCAGTCCAAAACGAAGGGGAAGACCTTGGGAATGGAAGGTTCCGTTTGAACGGAACATTAGCGGAACCAGATTCCGTCTGCGGGCCTATCACCGCATCCGCCAACGGCAGACAGAACTGGGCTTGTGAGCCCAAATTGACCCAAAATCGACTATTGAACTGGTAATGTGCCATTCTCACGGGACGTCGCAATCATTTTTGGCAAAACGGAACCTTCCATTCCAGTGTTCCGTTTCAAACGGAACCTTTACGGAACCTTACCGGAACCTTTGATCCAAGGTCCTCCCCTCCTCGGTCGGGATTCGGTGGGGTTTAGCCTGCCCAACCAGCCCATCCTTGGCCATCCCGCGAATATGGAGGTTTCAATCCCTCGGTCGGGATTCGGTGGGGTTTAGCCACGAAAAAAGCCGCAAAGTTATCTTGCGAGGTTATTTCGTTTCAATCCCTCGGTCGGGATTCGGTGGGGTTTAGCCAGCTCCTTCCTCTTGCCGGGCGCAGCGTTATCAGTACTGTTTCAATCCCTCGGTCGGGATTCGGTGGGGTTTAGCGAAAGGCTGTACTCGTCTTGAGCAAGGATGATGGAAGTGTTTCAATCCCTCGGTCGGGATTCGGTGGGGTTTAGCCCGTCAACGTTGTGTCAATCGCATAGATGAGATTAGAGTTTCAATCCCTCGGTCGGGATTCGGTGGGGTTTAGCCGCCTGAATGCGGTGTTCTGCTCGCGTACGCTGTTTCTCGTTTCAATCCCTCGGTCGGGATTCGGTGGGGTTTAGCCCGTCGTCCGCCCGATCACATAATTCGGATCATGATTAGTTTCAATCCCTCGGTCGGGATTCGGTGGGGTTTAGCTTCCGCCGCCAGCAGCGTTTCCAGAAAATCAGCCACGTTTCAATCCCTCGGTCGGGATTCGGTGGGGTTTAGCCCTATTGCTTCTCCAATGTTGTATGCCAACGATGAGTATGTTTCAATCCCTCGGTCGGGATTCGGTGGGGTTTAGCGCCGGTAAGGACAGAGAGGGTGCCGAGGGTATTATTTCGGGTTTCAATCCCTCGGTCGGGATTCGGTGGGGTTTAGCGGCCTGGGCCGACGCCTGGAGACACGTTTTCCTTTGCCGTTTCAATCCCTCGGTCGGGATTCGGTGGGGTTTAGCTCCATAAATCGCCCAATAGCCGCCGCGCTCGGCTTCTGTTTCAATCCCTCGGTCGGGATTCGGTGGGGTTTAGCGGCTTCTCCTCCTCACGTTGCTTCGCAGAAACAGAGGTTTCAATCCCTCGGTCGGGATTCGGTGGGGTTTAGCATTAGATCGTGCTGAGGGAACGATGGTAAACTTTATTGTTTCAATCCCTCGGTCGGGATTCGGTGGGGTTTAGCCTGATGAACTCTTTGTCATTGTTTACGGCAACCCTGATGTTTCAATCCCTCGGTCGGGATTCGGTGGGGTTTAGCTGGTGTTGATCCTGTGGACGCGGCGCGGAATGCGATGGTTTCAATCCCTCGGTCGGGATTCGGTGGGGTTTAGCGAGATCGGGATTATCCTCCCAGTGGTCGCGAGGGGTTTCAATCCCTCGGTCGGGATTCGGTGGGGTTTAGCCGGTAATCCCCCAGCGCACCGCTGTACAATCCACGGTAGTTTCAATCCCTCGGTCGGGATTCGGTGGGGTTTAGCCTGCTAAGCGAGGCAGTATTGGCGGTTGGGACATCGAGTTTCAATCCCTCGGTCGGGATTCGGTGGGGTTTAGCATACAATCTCGCCCGAGCCTGCGCCCTGCCCAGGGACAGTTTCAATCCCTCGGTCGGGATTCGGTGGGGTTTAGCTGCTCTCGCATGATTGGGATGGTGTGGTCTTCGCAGGCGGTTTTGAGCTGGATTTTTGGGATGGCGTGGTTTATTTCCACATTTCTCTCCTTCATTTTTGGGGCGTATTTGGGCATCTTTTGCCACCCGATTCGTTTCTGCGAGAGGCTCCTGAAATGGAAGTCGTCGAGGAATGGAATTTTGTGCTATGGGGGAGGTTTGGCGGGGTTTCGATGGGAGAAGTTTGGGAAAACGCCCGCTTTTTGGATGCGAGCGACGCCCAGTGTTTGTTTCATCGCTTCGCCTCTCGCACAGCGGCGACGCAAAATTTTTTACAGGATGATGGTCTTCTTCTCGCGCGGTTTCTCTGATCCTACCGTATCTACCTTGGATGCGCAAGTGGCGCAGAGAGGGTAAAAACGCACGCTGTCGGTCTCGGGGTCCAACAATGGCTCCAGACGATGGCGCAGTTGCAGGAGTTCTTTTTCGGTGAGATAGCATTCGAACAGGCTGTATTGGGTCCATTCCCCCATGCCACTCAAAGCCTTGTGCACTTTGGTGCGGCGTTTGTTGTTGGGGATGTCGTATGCAATCACGTAGAGGGTGCGCTTGGGGTCTCGATGTCGCATTATCGCACCACCAGGGGACGGTATCGCGGGATTTCGTTCATGAGCCATTTCCCTATCAGCCGCGCCTCTAGCTCCAGGCAACGGCGATAGGTGGCTTTGTAGCCAAAGGCGGGATGCAGGAGCTCGGTGTTGAGCCGGGCTTCGAATTTTTCCAGGAAGACGCGACGCGCTTTGGGGGTCAGTTGCCACGCGCCCAGGGTTTCTGTGAAGTCGTCGGGGGTGATCATGCCATTGTTGATGAGGGTGATGACGGTGGAGTCGACGATGAGGGGACGGTAGGGCTCCATGATGTCCAGGGCCATGGCCGGTTTGCCATATTGGGAGGAATGTAAGTAGCCGATGAAAGGATCCAAGCCCACGATATTCACGGCGCTGGCGGTCTGGTTGGTGAGCAGGGTGTAGCCAAAGGAGAGGAGGGCGTTGGTGGGGTCCTTGGGGGGACGACGTTGGCGTTTGTGAAAGTGCCAGTCTCCTTTGAGCAGATGGGCGAAAACGCGGAAGTATTGGGCCGTGCCCGCGCCTTCCAGGCCCAGCAGCGCGCCATAGTGGGAGTCTTTTTGGGGTTGGCTGGGATGAGGCACGCGGGCTTGAGCCGGGTCCAGGACGTTTATCTGGTTCATAATGTTTTTGATGCTGGCAGCAGCCTGGGCCAGGGCTTCTTCCTGGCGTTTGCGGTTGGCGCGCAAAAGCATGGCCCGCATGTTGGCGAGTTTGCCCCATACGAAGGTTTTCGCCAGGGTGAAGGCGCGAGGGGGATCCGCGTGGACGCGATGTTGGGCGATGCGGAGAAAGCTGTTTTTGCTCATGGGGCCGTTGAGGCGGCCCAGATAGCGTCCGCGGGCGGTGCAGTAGCAGACTTCGACGCCTTGTTCCAACAGGGCGGTGATGGCGCGGGTGGTGAGCTGGATGTTGCCAAACAGGACGACTTGTTCCAGTTTGAGCATGGGGACGCGCACCTGGCGTTTGGGCAGGTTGGCTTTTTCGTTAGCCGGGAGTTGAACGATGAGGGTGTCGCCATCTTTGCGGACACGCGCGCCCTGTTCGGTGAGGTAAAGGGTGGACATGGTTACTTCTCTTCGGTTTGCTGCAGGATGCGGGTTTCACGAGGCAGACAGATGGGTTCCAGGGAGCAGTCGCGGCATTTGGCCTCGTGATCGATGGGGGGAGGCAGGCGGTTTTCTCGCAGCAGTTGGAAGGCTCGGTGGATGGCGGCTTTGGTGCGTTCTCGCAAGGATTGGGTGAAGTCCACTCGTTGCCGTCGTCGAGAGCGCCAGTAGAAGATTTCGCCATACGGAATGGTTTGACCCGTGCGTTCTTCCAGGCAAAGGGCCTGGGCGCAGAGTTGGATTTCGTCGCTTAGCCATTTGCCCCGGCGGCCGCGCTTGTATTCGATGGGGATGAGTTGGCCGTTGCGGTCTTCGATGACGTCGGCAAAGCCGATGATGCGGAGTCGGTCGGACCAAATGTAGAGGCGGCGGTGGACGAGACCGTTATCTTCCTGGCGCGTCTGCTGGGTGTGGGCGCGTTCATGGCGGTAGATGCCTTCCTGGACAGGGGCGTTGATGGCCATTTCGCCGTAAACGTACATGAGCCAAAAGCGCCGTTCGCAGTAGGTTATCTGGTTGAGCATGCTGATGGGGAGGTAGTCGGAAGATTCCATGACAGGTGCAACGAGCGTCAGCTCGCCGATACGGATGAAAATTTCACGCAAAGGCGCAAAAGCCGCCAGGAATTCTTTGTTTCTTTTTTCCTTTGCGCCCTTGGCGCCTTGGCGTGAGACCTCCATTTTCAAAGCAAATGAGAGGGTATCCTTCAGGGCAGACGACGCACCACGCCCATGCCCATGCCGGTTTTCACGCCCACGCCCGCATAGAAGGCGAAATCGGCCAGCAGGTTCCACAAGAAAAGCATGGCGGGGTCCTGGTCCAGCGCTTCGAAGGTGACGGCGCCTGAGCCGCCGATCTGGAGTTTCTTTTCGCCAAAGCGGAACATGGAGGTGCGCCAGGAGGTGACCCGGGCCACGACCACGTTGTTTTCCACCCATGTTTCGAATGCCGCGGGGATGGGCTGGCCGGTGAGTTTGTTCCAACTGCTGCGCAGACTGGCCCAGACATAGCGGGGGATGGGGAGGATGATGCGTCGGGGTTTGCCTGCGTCGCTTTTGCCTACGCCGATGGCCATGGGGGAGGCAAAGGCCAGGGGGATGCGGCGTTCACGGCTCGCTTGTTGCGCCAGGGTTTCCGGGGTGGCGTAGCCGGCCCAGGGGTCGCTGTCGGGCGCGCCCAGGATCTGGGTGATGAGGAAAGGCGCGTCGCCCAGGCGAATGGTCTGGTGCGGGGCCTGGAAGATCTTTTGCATGAAGGCGTCGAAGATGGTCGCATCCAGGATGGTGAGGCGCAGGCGCAGGGTTTGGCCCGCGCGGATGGTGTGTTGGCCCTGGCGGGCGGGAGGCAGGCCCCACACGGGGGAAAGGGTGAAGGGTTTGCGGTCGGGGAAGTCGTGGAGGGCCTGGGCCAAGGGAGGGTTGACGCTGCGCACCATGGCCAGGAAGGCGGCATGGGCCAATTGTCCTTGGGTGGCGGGCAGGCGCACGGGCTTTTGGGCTTGCAGATGGATGATCAGGGCGTGGAAGGTGAGCATGATGGGATGAAGGGGGATGGGGTTATAGGATGATGGGATCGCGGGCTGGGGTGTTGCGGTGGGCGTAAAGGAGTGGGGCAAGTTCGGCGTAGGCCATGAGGGCGGCTTTGCCGAAGAAGATGCGATAGCCTTCCTGGAGTTCACCATCGCTGAAGTAAATGTGCAAGGATCGGGACCAAAGGGGTGTTCCTCGCAACCGCCGGGCCGCCAGGCCGCCTATGCGCGGAGGAAGAATGAGACTGACGATAACTTCATCACGTAATGCATGAACTACCGCGGGAGGTAGCGCGCCTGCCAGGGTTCCCTGGCCGCGCAAGCCCGCTCGTAATTCCAATCCGCGCAATCCTACGGGCTCGAAACACCAGAGTCGTTCGAATTCGGTTCGCGTTTCTAAAGAGTGAAGCGCAAAGCGGATAACTAATTTTTCGTCACGCCAATCTTGAATCTGAACGTAGAAATCGGTCTCAGGTAGCGGCTGTCCTTCGGGCAAGAGGGAGCGGAAGGTCTGGGGGGTAAGGTATCCAAGCCGATAATGAGTCAGAAGGTGAAAGAGTTCGTACGTGTTGAAGTCTTCGCTGGAAAGGAGATGTCGGGGATCGTATACTGTTGCGGAAGGTCCGTTGAAGCTATCCCGAAAGTGGAAACAGGTCCGCATTACGGCGACCTGGCTTTGAACGAAGGCGATAAGCTGTCGATGTTGTTCTTCCTGATCGAACACCTGTGGGAGCAAGGGCAGCAGATCGTCGGCATCGTATCGGACTTCTCCTGGATGCCGCCAGGCCAGCCAATCGCAGACATGTTCTGCCGTGGCCCGGTTGAGCATGAGCCCTCGGGTCTTGACCTCTTGCAACCATTGTTCTCTTCGCTGGTATTTGAAATAAAATGCTTTCAAACCTTTATAGGTGCGACGACTGCGGGGGGCAAAGATGGTTTTTATGCGTTGGAATAGACTTTCCAACTCTTTGTGCAGGGATGGCGGCAGGATGGCTCCGAGCTTGAAGATAGGATAGAAGTTTTCGATGATGCCGTAGGTGTGGATGTAACCGGTGAGATCGTGTTTGGGAGGGAGCGCTTCACAGCTATTGACAAACGCGTTGAATTCGGCGCGGGTTAATGTCAGACCATCCAGGTGTTGCAATTGACTAATCGCCTCTTCGGGCAAAAGAGCTATAGCCTGACTGGGAAGATGGGTTTGAGATTTCCCCAAAACCCGCCCGGCTCGCCCTAAACGTTGTAAAAGACCATCTCGATAGCGAGCGTCACACACCAGAAAATCGATATTCTGGCGATCCTTGTGGCGTTTGGCGAAGTTGTAGCCGATATCGACCGTGGGGCTGGCGAGGATAAGAGAGCGGGCGGTAGCGAAACGTCGAGATGCCTCTGGTTCGGGGCCAGTGATGCGTCCCAGGCGCGCTTCACCTAGCCACGGAACCAATTGTCGCCAGGCCCAATTGATTCGCCACAAACTGCTACTGATGATGGCCCCATCCCATCCTGCATCCAACCAGGCGCGCAGGAGCTCTCGGTTCTCCTGGAGCCAATCCTCCAATGTACTCGCTTGCAATCTAAGTTCCAGCGGAGCCAGGGAAGGGATAGTGGGTAACCCCGCGTCTTCAGGGTTTTCGTTATCGGGGGCTATTATTCGCCAATTCGAGCCGAAAAGCTCCTGAAGATAGTCACTGACATAGGGTAAAGGCGTTGCCGAGAGCAAGCAAATTCGCCGATCTGTATGTTTGAAATAACCAAACTGATCGAATAAGGCCATGACAAAGAGGAAATTGGCCAGTTGCTTGCTGTCGTAGTAGTGGAATTCGTCGATGACGATATAATCGAAACGGAGGATGAAGTCCTCCATCAGATTGCGTTGGTCATGTTGGTGATAACGGGCGAAGAGCGCGTAGTAAAAGATGTCAGGGTTGACTACCATAATGATGGGTTTGCGGCGCACTTCGCGAGGCCGATAGCGAAGGTAGTTCAAGATGAGGTGGTGAAGGACAGAGCCTGGGCGTTGTTGGGGATCAAGTTGGCGAATCTGAGCTGCGGTGACGCGTAAGACCTCGAAATCGAGATCGTATTGTCGGACAAAAGTCTCGATATCCTCTGCGTGTTGGGCCAGCAATGCATTGGTTGGAGCGATGAAAAGCACATTCTGGCCCCGGAGATCGAAGAGATGAAGCAGGCTGGCCACCGTTTTGCCTGTGCCCGTGTTGTAGGTGTTCATCACCACGGGAAAGTTCTGCAGCGCCCGATAGGTGCGCATCTGATGCAAAAGCGGGTGGCGCGCCAGATTGAGGGGGTTCTCCGGGGCCAGTTTTTCGGCGTGGGGCAACAATTGCACCTGGATCATGAGGATGGCACTCCAAAACGCATGCCTGCAGGCAGATAAGTTTTGTGAGGGAGTGCATGGAATCGCCCACTCAGGGTGGCGTGATGGATGAGGGGCGTGGGCGGGACGTTGAGAAGATCGAAGGTGTGAAGCTGCATGTCCGAGGGGAGATCGGCGGGGTTGAGCAGAAAGGATACATGCTGTTGCCGTTGCTGCACTAGGTCCCCGCGCGTCTCGGTTGCATCAAGGCGGGCTTTGCTCATGAATTTGCCCAGACGGATGTATCGCGGCAGAGCGATAGACTCTTTGCTGATCAGGAAAAACTGGGCGCGATTGCCTATGGCCAAAGCGCGAATGCGTCCGAATTGGGGACGATTTTCGAGTCCCACCTTTTTTCGTTTTTGTCCCGGACGATGGACGTACCACACAGGACCTGATTTTTCCATCCAGGCGCCATCGGGGCGGGTGACGATGGCATTGTTGGCGAATGCAAACCAATAGGCGTCGGCCTGGGCATTGAACTGGCGGAATTGAAAACGAGGGGCATCCAGCAGGGTGGCGGGCGTAATGTAAACCCCCTGGCGATTGAGTTCAGTGAGATGCTCGACGTAGTGGATTTCTCCCTGGTTGAAATAAGGGGCCCGGACCAGGCCCAGCGCATAAGCCAACGCATAGTTGCCGATGAATGGTTCGGTTAGATAGGTGTTGCTCACCTCTCGGCTGCTGAAGAAGGTGGGCTCCAGCAGGGTGAGCGTGCATTGATAGATGTGGGGCATGGCGTTCTCCCGGATCATCCTTTGGGGTACATCTTGGAAGTTTCCGTCAGCAATCGTTTAATATCTTCTTCCTTTTCATAGAGGGCCTTCAAGTCTTTCACCAATTGAGCGATTTCGTCTTGTGGCATGGTCTTCACCTGGCCAATGACGTTGGGCATGAGTTGTTGTGCGGCTTGTTGCGCTGCCTGACGCACCTGGTCGATGTGCAGTGGAAATTCGGGCTCCTCTGCATCACCTCGCAGTTGATCATAGGTGGCCTGGGTCCATTCCAGGTTGCTGAAGAGTTCGCAGTCACTGAAGGCGACGCCCACCAGGTGATTGCGAATTTTGCCAATGCGAGAGGAAATGGCGCCATAGCGGGTGGAGCGCAGGATGTTGCCAAGCACGTAGAGGAATTCCCCCTGAGTCATGTCTTTGAGGGTTTCCATATCCAGAAAGATGGTCTCGGGCTTGACGTATTCATCTGCGCCAATGCTGGTGGAGGGCTTGCCTGTCTCAGGATCCCGCATGGTGCCGTTGTCGAAGAGGGCATTGAATTGCTTGATCCCCACGATGGTAGCTGCGGGATGGAGGCTGAAGGCGTCATCGGTAATGACGCGTGATTTCTGGGCGCCACCGCCGCCCACGGCATAGCCATAGATCATACAATCCATGCATTTGCCGCAGGGGTTGTTGCGGTTCAGGGCGCAGACGCCGCTTTTCTTGTCTTTTTTGAAGAGCAGTTCATACCGACGCAACAACTCCCGGCCCGTACGACGTTCAACCGCCGTTTGTTTGCGCTTGCTGATGACGACGCGCTGAATTGGTTCGTCATCGCTGCGCAGCCCGGGATAGACGAATTCCCGATTCAATGGTTCGCCGCTCCCCTCGGTGCGGAAGATCGCTTCGGATTCGACTTCGCGCAAGAGGAAAAGGGTGATGTAACGACCTCGGGGGTAGTTGCTGTATTCTTTGAGGAAGTAGGCCTGGTAAGCGTTCAATGTTTTCATGAGAGTCTCCTTACGAAAAAACGATAGAGATGAAGAGATGTGGGACGGATGGTCGTCTGGGGTTAAACCGACTGAGACGCTGTCGACGCGTTTTCTTCGCGTTTGCTTGGAATCTGGGCTCGTAGATAGAAGAGAAAAGCGGAGCGCAAGAGCTTTTCGTCGGCCAAAAGTTTGCGCACGTTGCCTTCGTATATCCCGTGCAAGACGTCATCGAACCAGCCATTGACAAAAGCGACGCAAGCTTCCATGCGCTGTTTGCCGATGGCATAGCCCTGTTGCCTGGCCAGACGCTCCAAATGATCAAAGATGTCTTCGGCGACCGCAGCCTTGAGCGTATCGATATCCACCGAGCGATGCGAGGCAAGCAAGGCCATCTTTTCCATGACCTGGTTGAAGGGGAAGAGCAGGCTGTTGCGTTCCAAAGAGTGGCCTCGTAAATGCCCTTGCCAGGCGATGCGGGCCAGTTCTTCCAGGTGTTGACTTAGTTTTTTCACAAAAACACCTCCTTGAAATTGAGCGATAGCGGAAATATGAGGTAGGGCCTGCTGATAATTCCAGGTGAGCAGGGCTCCCTGTTGACTGTCGTATTTTTTGACCAACAACCTGTCCATTTCGTGATACATGGCCAGGGGATGCGTCGCCATGGCGCGCACCAGACGAGGCCGGGGATCGTCATTCGGCGTAGCGACAGCCTGAGCCAGAGCAAAAAGGTGATGCACTTTTTCCCAAAGAAGGGGCAGGTTGCCCGGTTGGTTTCCCTGGCCGGGCAGAAATTGGCGAAAGTCATTTTCTGGCAGCAGTCCCTGGACGGCAAGAGGGATGTTGTCGATGTAAAGATCGCCGAAGTCTTGTTTTTCCAGAGGGGGCGTTGAGGAAGTGGTGAGGATGACCTTGACGCCGAAATGACGCTGGAAGACCAGAGCATTCCAGAGGGCAAATAAGAAACGTTCGGTGTCGTTCTGTCCTGCTGCGTTGAGTGGGAGTACAATGAGGTTGCCCACGGTCTGAGAATAGCGAGGGATGTAAACGCCGTAAGGCTGGGGTTGGCCATCTTTGGTGCGGGTTCGAAAGAAATTCGGAGGATCCGGGCGGTTTTCCAGCCAATAGCGGATGGCTTCTCGCGCGCCCATATTCAGGGCCACCAGGCTTTCGCCTGATTCCGAAATGCTCTGGAAGGTCTCCCGTAGAGTTTCGATGTGGGGGGCAGAAAGGAATGCGTAGGGGAAGAGGTGGAGATAAAGGAGCTTTTCCTTTCTCATCGGAGGGTAGTTCAGTTTTTCGGCGTGGTTCAGAGTGACCGACTTGTACCTTGACAATTGAAGAAACAGGAACTCCAATGACAGGCAAGCAAGAGGAGCCGGTCCCCAATGGGCCGGATATAGAATGAGTTAGCTTGGGTGGGC
>JALWDV010000169.1 GCA_027036755.1 Anaerolineae bacterium | reverse complement strand
CCTGGCGACGCTGGCGCATGTCTTCGATCTTTTCCTGGGGCATGTCGGCCGAGGCGGCCACGACCTGCCGCACGAAGGGATCGTCTTCGACGATGATCTCGTAGATGAGGCCATAGACCGGGCCTCCGGCCGCATCTGCGGTGACGAGATGGCCAAACGCGGGCAAGTCGCCGGCATTCAGGGTGCGGCCAAAGGTGAAGGTGGTGGAGGCGCTGCGTAAGATGCGTCCGAGCATAGGAGGTGGGTTGGGATTTGGGATTGCGGATTGTGAATTTCGGATTTGGGATTTGGGATTTGGGATTGCGGATTGCGAATTTCGGATTTGGGATTTGGGATTTGGGATTGCGGATTGCGAATTTCGGATTTGGGATTTGGGATTTGGGATTGCGATCATTGTACCGCAGGCTGGATGGTTGGCCAATTGTGGACGATGCCAGCGGTTGCGGCTATAATCTAACGCATGAATGATCTGCAAGATGTTTTTTGGCAAACGCTTTTCAAGCGGCGCAGTATCCGCCGTTATCGGCCCGAGCCCGTGCCGGACGAGCTGCTCCGTCGGCTGCTGACTGCGGCCATCTGGGCTCCCAGCGCACACAATCGTCAGCCGTGGCGTTTTGCCGTGGTGACGACGAAGGCCCGCAAAGCGGCGCTGGCCGAGGCTATGGCCGAACGCTGGCAGGAGGATATGACGCGGGCGGGGGTTCCGGCCGAGGAGATTCGGGCCCGGCTGCAACGCTCGCGCCAACGCCTGACCGGGCCTCCGGCGCTGGTGGTGGGATGCATGACCCTGCGCGACATGGACGCATACGCGGATTCGCGTCTGGCGGAAGCCGAACGCATCATGGCCATGCAAAGCCTGGCCCTGGCTCTAGGCAATCTGATGCTGGCCGCACATCGCGAGGGGCTGGGCTCCTGCTGGATGTGTGCGCCGTTGTTCGCGCCGGATGCGGTGCGGACGGCTCTGGAATTGCCCGCCGATTGGGAGCCCCAGGCGATCATCACGCTGGGATGGCCGGATGAAAGTCGCACTTCGTCTCGAAAGCCGCTGGAGAAGGTTGTCGTATGGAAGTAATCAATAAACAGTTATCAGTAAGCAGTGAGATAAAAGTGGTCGCGTTGGCGGGAGGCGTGGGCGGCGCCAAGCTGGCCCATGGGCTGGCGCAGCTCCTGCCCCCTGAGCAATTGAGCATCATCGTCAACACGGGCGATGATTTCGAACATCTGGGCCTGACCATCTGCCCTGATGTCGATACGGTGCTCTACAATCTGGCCGAGGTGAATAATCCGGCTTTCGGCTGGGGCCGGGCGGATGAGACGTTTCATGTGCTGGAGGAGACGAAGCGGCTGGGGCATGACGCCTGGTTCATGCTGGGCGACAAGGACATCGCCTTGCACTTGCTGCGGCGGCAGATGCTGGATGCAGGCATGACGCTGACCGGGATCACGCTGGAGCTGGCCCGGCGTCTGGGCGTGGCGCATCCGGTGTTGCCTATGTCCGATCAACCGGTGCGCACCATGATCCTCACGCCCGAGGGGG
>JALWDV010000168.1 GCA_027036755.1 Anaerolineae bacterium | reverse complement strand
GGGGGTAAAGTCGTCTCCATTCCGCTTGCGGATTCTAAACTTAGTAGATCACGATTTCATCCGCAAGTACACGCCGAATAAATTTAGGTCTCAAGGCGTTCCGCCGCATGTCCCTCTTCAGGGACATTTTCGGCGCGAAAGGCGTCTGTCTGCGCAGGCAGACAGGCGGCCCATCTAATCACCCTTCCTTATCTCCTCCCCCGCCCGTCTCGAAGCGGGGGAGGAACAAAAGGTGGGGGCCGCCCTTGGCCCTGATTTCAAATCGGTGGGTCAGTGAAAGTCGTGAAGTACTGAAATTCGGAATTGCTGCAGCCAGACCTCATTCGCCCAACCGCCGACTCAATGCGATGAGTGCGTCCAGCTTCGCCAGCGCAGCGCCCGAATCGATGCTCTCCCGCGCCCGCGCCAGTCCCGTCCTCCAATCGCCATCTTCGGCGCACAGGGCCGCGGCCGCGTTGAGCAACACGATGTCCCGCTTCGGGCCTCGCTCCTCGCCCGCAAGAATAGCCCGCAGCGTAGCTGCGTTCTCCTCGGGCGAGCCGCCCATCAGGTCCCGCAGATGCGCCCGCGGCAAACCGAGCTCCAGCGGATCGAGCTCGAAAGTGCTCACCTGGCCCATGCGCAGATGACTCACCCGATTCACGCCGGTCACGCTGAGCTCATCCAGCCCATCCGCGCCATGAACCACATAGGCCGCTCGCACGCCCAACCGCCCGAGCACATGGGCGATGGGCTCGGTGAGTTCGGCCGCGAACACGCCCATCACCTGATGCGTGGCGCTGGCCGGGTTCGTCAGCGGCCCCAAGATGTTGAAAATCGTGCGCACGCCCAGCTCTCGTCGCGGGCCAATCGCGTGCTTCATGGCCGGGTGATGATAGATGGCGTAGAGAAAACCGATGCCCACCTCGTCGATGCACCGCCCCACCTCATCGGGCGAGAGATCGAGATTCACCCTCAGCGCCTTCAGCACATCGGCGCTGCCAGATTTCGAGGTGATGGAGCGATTACCATGCTTGGCCACGCGCGCGCCCGCTCCCGCCGCCACAAAAGCCACGGTGGTTGAGACATTGAACGTGCCGCTATGATCCCCGCCCGTGCCGCAGGTGTCCACCAGCGGCCCCTCGGCGTGATGATGCACCACCACCGCGTGCTCGCGCATGGCCCGGGCGCTCCCCGCGATCTCCTCGATGGTTTCTCCTTTCATGCTCAAAGCGATGAGATAGCCTCCGATCTGCGCGGGCGTGGCCTCGCCCGCCATGATCTGATTCATCACGGCGTAGGCTTCCTCTTCGGTCAACGAATGTCGTTGGATGATGTGTGAAACGGCTTCCTTGATATTCATGGTTAAGTGATTTGGAGTCGGTTCAGCAATTTCAAATTTGGCCTGCCGAAAAGCCCCCCTCCCGGCCTCCCCCCGCTTCGGCTGACTCCTTGCAGGGGGAGGAGCCCATCGCTTCGCCAATTTGTGTAGCAGATGGGCGTCTCCCTCCCCCGAACACGAGCGCAGCGAGTATCGGGGGAGGGTCGGGGTGGGGGCCAAAGGG
>JALWDV010000167.1 GCA_027036755.1 Anaerolineae bacterium | reverse complement strand
ACCGAGAAATCCCCTTGCTAACGAGGAGATTCCTCCTCCCTGGGGTCGTCGAAATGACGTAACAAGGGAGTTTCATCGGTATCGGTGCAGGGACGCCTGCCGTTGGACTGTTCCGTAAATAGAACGCAGATGACGCAGAAAAAGCAGATCTACGCAGATGAAAAAGATAAAATCAGGGGCATGGTTCAGATCGTCCTTCCATCAGCTTTACAATTTCAATAGGGTCAACGCCTGGCAAAGCACGTCAAACGTAAAGCGTCAAACGTCAAAACGTGGCGAAAAAAGCTCTTTTTGACGTTTGACGTATGACGTTTGACGGAGAAATTGTAAAGATGGTTTTGAATGAGAATGAACCATGACAAATCAGGATAATCTGCGAAAATCTGTGTGCATCAGAGGTTTCTGCGTTCCATTTTCGTTCGTTATGTAGTGAGCTGTCGCTCGTGTCGCCTATTCCGAAAAATGCGTAATACGTGAGGTCGTTACGCATCACGCATCACGTATCACGTATCACGAATCACGAATCACGCATTATTTGTAGCCCATTTCCTCGAAGACATTCACGCCCAAATCGGGGCGGTCGGTCATAACGCCGTCAGCGCCCAACTCCAGCAGATGACGAATCTCGTCCGCATCGTTGATGGTCCAGAAATGCACCTGCTGGTTCATTTTGTGGGCGCTATCGATGAATTGGCGCTTGTCGAAATGGGCGCGTCCTTTGCTGAGGGGAACCTGATACGCGTCCGCATGGGGACGATGGAATCGCCAGAGATGAAGCAGGCTGAGGATGTAGAAATTTCGGGTCTCGTCCGGGCCCGCGGCCGTCGCCACATCGGGCAGCAGCTTGCGGAAATAAGCCAGCGGATCATCGTGAAAACTGACCACGATCACCTGTTCTTGCGCCTCGTGCGCCTGGATGATCTCCGCCAGCTTCTCCGCGGCCCGCCGCTCGTCGTCCTTGATCTCGATGTTGATGCGGTAGTTGGGGAATGCTGTCAGCACCTCGTCCAGGGTGGGAATGGTGACGCCCCGCCCCCGATAAGGATAGGTTGCGCCGTCGTCGGGCGTGAAGTTGTAGCCCGCGTCCAGCTCCTTCAGTTGGGCCACGGTCATATCTCTGACCCGCCCGCTGCCGTTGGTGGTGCGATCCACCGATTTGTCGTGGATGACGACCAGATCATCATCCGAGGTGAGATGCACATCCAGTTCGAGCACATCGACGCCCAGCTCGGCGGCGTTGTGGAAAGCCAGCAGGGTGTTTTCGGGCCACAAGCCCGCGCCTCCGCGGTGGGCGAAGAGCAGGGGCGGGTTGGCCAGCGCCGGTTGATCGTGGCGCGGGCCCACCGTCATAAATCGATGCAGCGCAAAAATGAGGATGAAGATGAAGATGGTGGCGAGGATGCGATAGTAGATGTCTTTGCTCATGATCCGTCCTGGAATATCGTAACTGCTAAGGTAGTCTGTCTGTTTTCGGCGGCTTGGCTTCTGCTGCGGCAGGCCCCCCTCGCTTCCCAGAAAGCAGGGGGGAGCCCCCCCTCAGTCCCCC
>JALWDV010000166.1 GCA_027036755.1 Anaerolineae bacterium | reverse complement strand
CGACCAAGCGAATGTTTGTTGTCATAGCACACCTCCTAGTTTTGATGTGCCTTCTATTCTACCTCAATTGTTAAAGTTCCATGGGGTGCGTTTGCTCCCCCCGCATTTTTGCGCAAAATTCAGGTAAAACGTCAAACGTCATGCTGCACCGCTCCCTGTTTTCTCCCAAACCCATGAGGTGAAACGCCATGTCGATTCACGAAGCCGCGCTTTACGGCGATCTGGTCAAATATCTGCGCGACGTCTGCGCCAAAGAACTGGCCGAGCTGAAAGGCGTCGATGTCGAGACGGAGCAAAAACGCCTGGACGAGGTGATCCGGACCTGGTTCTTTACGCCCCAGAAGAGCCTGTACGGCTACACGCCCCGGCGGATCATCCGCAACGAAGAGCTCGGCATCCCCAACACCATCCCCGAAGACCGGCTGCCGGACGCGCTGGGCGAAGATTACCCCTTCGACAAAGAGATGCGCGAGATGATGGAAGCCGCGGGGGAGGAAGTTTCGCCCTGGCAGTTCGGTCTGGCTCCCGACATCACCCTGCTGGACGAATATGATCCTGAAGGCGGGGAGGAGCGCTGGCGCATCGAGGATGAGCGGCTGGCGAAGCAAATCGCGAAGATGAAGCAAGAGGCGCAGCTCTTTCCGCCCACCGGAGCGGACGATCCCGGCATCGCCGAGGAGCTAAACCAGAGTCGCAGAATCCTGGACGACGACAGCCCCTTCTGAGCCCCTCACTCGTCCAGATCGGGCGGCGCGTTTTTGGCCTTGGTGCGGGCGGCTTCGGACGCCAGCGCGTCCACCCGCTCATTTTCCGCATGCCCGGCGTGGCCCTTCACCCACTCCCATTGCACCTCGTGGGGCTCGATGGCCTTGAGCAGCGCCATCCACAAATTCTTGTTCTTGACCGGTTTCTTGCCCGCGGTGCGCCAGCCGTTGCGCTGCCAGTTTTGAATCCAGCGGGTGATTCCCTGCCGCAGATATTGGGAATCGGTGTGCAGCACCACACGACAGGGTTTGTTGAGCGCATTCAGCGCGTTGATGGCCGCGCGCAGCTCCATGCGATTGTTGGTGGTTCTGCTGGCCGCGCCCACCAGCTCCTTCTCGTGGCCGTTGTAGCGCAGCAGCGCGGCCCAGCCGCCCGGGCCAGGATTGCCCAGACACGCGCCATCGGTGTAGATGTGAACCAGGGGTTTCGGTGACATGATGAGATGGGGAAATGAGAACGGGGACGGAAACAAGCGAAATTGTCGCAGATCACGCCCAAAATGGCAAATCGAGCTCCGCTTCTGCAGCAATTTCAAATGGGTGCGTCCTAAATGAGTTAGGGCCAGCCGGGCGTTTTGGCCGAATGATGAATGTCCACAACCCGAATCGCTATAGTGGCGTTCGCCACGTCCGCCCGGCGATGAAGTCGCCGGGCTACAAAACAGCGCCGGATAAATCCGGCTAGCCCCGAAGGGGCGCTGTTTCTAGCCGGGGGACTTCATCCCCCGGCGCTGGCGGCGTTGCTGTTTCTTCAACCGAAATAGGACGCACCCAAATAAAATAGCAAAGAGGAAGAAGCCCAGACGACGCCGGAAAGAGACGATTCCCTTCTCTTCGGCCTGGCGTCTGCAAGGAAGCACAATGCCGAGATAGCCCGGAAAATAGGCGTTTCTACCGGAATGGTGCTATATTATTACCGAAGAGATGAGTTGCGGCAATTCGAGGACATGTTACTGGACACTGGCGTTTTTATTCTAACCACAAATTCCCACAGATTTTCACAGAAAAAGGAGAAAAATCAAACAAAAAATCTGTGAAATCCGTGTAATCTGTGGTAAAAAAGACCGTTTCGAGTGGCCAAAATAGTTTTCGCCAGACTCCAGCAAGTTATTCAAGAATGCGAACTGAGAACCGCCACGATAATCGCAGGAATCTTTAAGTTGTCACGATCCAATCAACGTTCCCCTTTTATCGAGCTTAAGGAGGTAGCCTATCGAAAATCCGTCACCCGCATTCCATTCTTTTCAATTCTGCAGCTTTACGCATATCTATCCTCCTCAATCTCTTCATTTCGCGAAAGGAGCTTTGAAATGTTTTGGAAAAAAGTTGGCTACATCATCTTGCTGATTACCGTCCTCGCCTTGTTGATTCCTGTGGCTGCATTTGCCAACGGCGGCCCGGACAATCTTCCTCCCGGCGATCCCTCCTCTGTTTCCCCCGTCGACGCCGACGGCCTCTGGGAGCCGCAAACGCCCGAAGAAATTGAGCTTCTCAACAGCATCCAGGCGCCCGATCAAGCCGTTATCGATGCAGCCACGAAAGAGAAGCTGCAATTCCTGCCCATCACCGCAGAACAAGACGATCGGTGGGAGAAGGCCTTCGAGCAGCAGATGATGCTCTTGCAGAAGCAACTTTCTCCCGAAGAATTGGCCACGCTCGACATGGATAATCTGGCCCAAAAAATTGACGTCAACGTCATTCAAGAGGAAACCGGATTCAATATGCCGAAGATGATGGCGCTGACGTTGGAGAAGGACGCTGTCGGAATGAAGGATGGCGTGGAGGCCCGCAGCGGCGTATCGCCCAACAGCCAGGTGAATATCTGGAGCGCTCGTCATGGCGACTTCCTGCTGGGCCATAAAGGCTGGGCGCCCTGGGGCTACTGGCGTCATGCAGCCATGTGGGATGCGTATGCAGGCGGGAACAAGACATTGCACGCCCGTGGTTACGGTTGGGGCGTACGCCATGACTCCTCGTACTGGTTCCGCACGCATTACAGTCGGGCCGCAGTCATGGGAGTCTACACTTCCTCCGGGGTTCGCTCCAGCGCCGGATGGTACGCCCGTTGGCAGCTCGGCGAGCCATATACGCTGTTCACCTCCAAAACGAATCAGAGCCGCTGGTATTGCAGCAAGCTGGTGTGGGCGAGCTACTACTGGCGTTCAGGTCGGCGCATCAATCTGGATCCGAATGGAGGATTTTGGGTTACCCCCAATAACCTGTGGTACAGCGGCTGGACTTACGTCCGTTCCATCGGATAACATACTCGCGTCCAAATTCGGGGGGCGGGGGCCTGGCTCCTGCCCCCCCTTTTTTATCCGCACCTCATACGGAGTTCACACTCATGCGCTCCCGCGCCGAAGAAAACCTTGCTTACTTTCTTCTTCTCCTGACATTCACTTTCCTTTCCGCTGGCTGCCAGTCAGTTCCGGCTCAACAAAGAATAACAAGAACTTATGATCATCCGCCCGGCCACCCCCTTTATGCACTCTCGGTGGTGGACGCCTGCATTGTGGCGATAGACGCGGACAAACAAGAAGTAGCGGGCGTTATGAAATCTCCTCAGTTCAACGCCAGCACCGATATTGTCGTTACATCGGATGGCGAGCTCATCACCACTATCGATGCAGACGCCGAGCATGATTATCGCGAAATCCTCTTCCTCGACCCCCAAAAAGGAAAAGAACTGGACCGCGTGACTGTGTCGTGGGCGCCTGTCACTTTGGGGATTTCGAGCTCCGATCGGCTGGTGGTCGGCCACACGCTGGAAAAAAAGAGCAATGGGCGGTTCGATCTGAGCGTTATCGATGGAAAGAAAAAGAAGCTCCTGGATGAAATTGAGGTGGACGGCTATGTCACAGATATCGCGTTCGACGGAGACATCGCCTATGCGGGCCTGGTGGCTGTCCGCCCCGATAGACGCTCTGGCATCCTGGCCTATGATGTGCAAAACATGCAGACGATTGATTTCCATCCCATTCCCCAAGAACCTGGCCAGCCACCCCTTTCTCCTGCAAGCCTGGCCATCGATGACGCGCAACACCTGTACATCAACCTGTTTCAATTCGACCCAAACGCTCCCTGTCAAGAAAAGGGGCGTCTGGTGAGGATGGATTTGCCGTCAGGAGATGTCACGCCCATGGCCGACCTGGATGATGTCGGCCCGATTGCGCTCTTGCCGCAAGAGGGCATCATAGCAGGCGAATCTTGCGGAGAGAAACAAGATAAGCTCATTCTCATCGACGCCGAAACTGGCGCTATTTTACAGCAAAGCGCGATCGGTAGAGGCGTCACCGATATTTTGCCAATTTCACAGAACGAGGTGGCAGTAAGCGTTTTCGAAGACAGCGCCATCATCTTTTTCGACACCGCAGATTGGAAGGAAACAGCACGCATCGATCTTCCTTGCGCCTGGCCCGAGCAATTGGCGCTCCGGTAACCGTGGCGTGATTGGCTGCGCTATTCCCGTTCACCGCGCCCGCCCGGCTTGTTCCCCCGGCGCAGGCCAGAAGCTGTTATGCACTTCGGCCTCGTCAAATCGATAATTCACATCATCCGCCCGCGGGATTCGCCGCAGATAACGCGGATGCGACAGATTTCCGCGGATTTTTGGGTGGATATTGGATATTGGCGCGAGCCAACGCCTACCCCCCCAATACCCAATATCCTCACTGGCAGAAAAGCGCGCCGCACCTTGCATAGATTACGTTCGCCCCGCCGAAGCCCCGGCCGCTGTGGCTTCTTCCATCAGCTCGGCGCCCCGGAACTGGCTCATGTAAAGGTCGTAGTAGAAGCCCTTTTGCGCCAGCAGGCTGTCGTGGGTTCCGCGTTCGATAATCTGGCCCTCGTTTAGCACCAGCACCTGGTCCGCGTTGCGGATGGTGCTGAGGCGATGGGCGACGACGAAGGTGGTGCGCCCGGCCATCAGCTTCTCCAGCGCCGCCTGAATCTGACGCTCGGTGCGGGTGTCCACGCTGCTGGTGGCCTCGTCCAGGATGAGGATGCGGGGATCCGCCAGCACGGCCCGGGCGATGGCGAGAAGCTGGCGCTGGCCCTGGCTCAGGCCCGAGCCCCGCTCGCCCAGCATGGTGTCGTAACCCTGGGGCAGCCGCTCGATGAAATCGTGGGCGTGGGCCAGTTTGGCCGCGGCCATCACCTCTTCATCGCTGGCGTCGGGTCGGCCAAAGCGGATGTTGTTCATCACCGTGTCGTTGAAGAGAAAGGTGTCTTGCAGCACGATGCCGATCTGGCCCCGCAGGCTGGCCAGGGTCACATCCCGCACGTCGATGCCATCGATGCGCACCGCGCCCTGGCTGACGTCGTAAAAACGGGGGATGAGGCTGATGATGGTGGTCTTGCCCGCGCCCGTGGGCCCCACCAGGGCCACGGTCTCGCCCGGGTCTGCGTGAAGATTCACATCCCGCAGCACCGGCTCGCCCGGATTATACTCAGCCCACACGTGATCGAACTCGACCTCGCCCTTGATGGGAGGCATCGCCATGGCGTTGGGCTTCTCCACCACATCGGTTTCTTCATCCAGAAAGTTGAAAATGCGCTCGGAACCGGCGATGGCGCTCTGTAAATTCGTCCACAGGATGGCGATCTGCCGCACGGGCTGGTTGAAGCGCTGGGCGTAGCCCAGGAAGGTGACGATGAGGCCCAGCGAGACCAGCGTGCCGCCGATGGCCCGCCCTCGCAGCAGCAACAGCCCGCCCACGGTGACGACGATGGCGATAGCCACGTAGCCCAGGGCCTCCAGCACCGGCGCCAGAGCCGAGGTGTAGCTGACGGCCTTGATGTTGGCGTCGCGGTTGGCCGCATTGCTGGCCTCGAAGGCCTCGATGTTCACATCCTCGCGGCTAAAGGCCTGCACCTCGCGCACCGCGGCGATGTTTTCCTGCAGCTCGGCGTTGACGTTGCCGATCTCCTGGCGGGTGATGCGGAAGGCCTTACGGGCCTGGGCGCTGAGCCACCAGGTGGCGATCCCCATCAGGGGCAGCACCGCTACGCTCACCAGGGCGTAGGCCCAGTTCAACGAAAACATCTTCCACACGATCCACACCAGCAGGATGATGGAGCTGAACACCTGCACCACGCCCATGCCAATCACCTGCTGGATGGTGCTGGTGTCGTTGGTGAGGCGGCTCATGATGTCGCCCGCGTCGTGCTTTGTGTAGTATGACAACGACAGGCTGTGAATGCGGTTGAAAATATCCACTCGCAAGTTGCGGATGACATGCTGGCCCGCCCAGGTCATGGCGTAGAACATCAGCCCGGTGGTGATGGCGACGATGACGTAAAGCCCCACGATGACCAGCACCAGCTTGCCCAACCCGGCCAGAAAATCCTCGGTGTTCGCAGTGGCGGGGATGTCGGGATCGTACCAGCAGTTGGTCTGGCTGGCGTTTTCGATGCCGAATTTCTGCATCATCTGCGCCATCTGGCTGTCCTCGGTGCGATCCATAATCGCGGGGGAGATGTAGCAATCCACGGCCTGACCGATGAGCTCGGGCGCGGTCACCTGCGCCCACGTGCCCAGGCCCAAAAAGGCCACGGCCAGGATCAGAGCCAGCAGATAGGGTTTGAAGTATTTGAAAAGCCGTCCCAGGGTGGCGCCGAGGTTTTCGGCCTTGCGGGATTCGACCTGTAACATGCGTTCGGTGTGCATAGAAACTCCAGTATTCAGTAATCAGTAATCAGTGGTAACTGCTAAGGTAGTCTGTCTGTTTTCGTTGGCTTGGCTTCTGCTGCGGCAGCCCCCCTCAGTCCCCCCCCGCAAGCGGTGGGGAGGGCTCTCCGCTTGCAAAAAACTTTGCAAACCAGCGGCTCCCTCCCCTGCAAAGGAGCGAAGCGACTGGCGGGGGAGGGCCGGGGTGGGGGCCAAGTCCAGCGACCAAGGCTGCAAAACTGACGAACGCTGTCTTGAACGTTGGCTCAGCATGCCTACCTTAGTAGTAACAATCAGTGTTCAGCGCCGGGCAGATTCCGAATCCGTCCGGGCAGCGTCTGTCACCAGCCGGATGCGTCATCCGGCAACGGCCTCTGTGTCGTCGACGAGTTGGCTGTGATAGATTTCCGCGTACTGCGGGCTGGTTTCCATCAGATCGTGATGGCGGCCGCGGGCCACGATGCGGCCCTTCTCCAGCACCAGAATCAGGTCGGCGTTGAGCACGGTGCTGATGCGCTGAGCGATGACGAAGCTGGTGCGCCCCTCCATCAGCTTATCCAGGGCCTGCTGGATTTTGAGCTCGGTGGCCACATCCACGCTGGCGGTGGCGTCATCCAGGATGAGGATGCGCGGGTCCATGAGCAACGCCCGGGCGATGGCGATGCGCTGTTTCTGGCCGCCGCTGAGGGTCGTTCCCCGCTCGCCCACGGGCGTGTCGTAGCCCTGGGGAAAGCTCATAATGAACTCATGCGCGGCCGCAGCCCTGGCCGCGACGATGATCTCATCCATGGACGCATCGGGCTTGCCAAAGGCGATGTTCTCGCGGATCGTGCCGCTGAACAGGGTGGTTTCCTGCAACACAATGCCGATCTGCCGCCGCAGGGACGCGATCTTCACATCCCGCACATCGTAGCCATCCACCAGCACCGCGCCCTCGCTCACATCATAAAAGCGGGGGATGAGGTTGATGATGGTGGTCTTGCCGCTGCCGGTCGCGCCCAACAGGGCCACGGTCTGCCCGGGCCGGGCCTCGAAATCCACGTGTCGCAGCACCCATTCCGAATCGCTGAAATAGCGAAAGCTGACATCGTCGAAGGTGACGCGGCCCTCGATGGGGGGCAGCTCGATGGCGTCGGGCTTGTCCACCACGTCGTTGCGGGCGTCGATGATATCGAAAACGCGCTTGGCGCTGGCCGAAGCCTGGCTCATCTGACTGATGATGAAGCCAAGCTGCCCCAGGGGAAAGAAGACGTACACCAGGTAGAGACTGAATTTCTGCCATTCGCCAAAGCTGAGGGAGCCGTAGATGAGCTGCCTGCCGCCAAAGTAGATGACCGCGGCCTGGCCCATATTGGCCACCAGGAAGACGATGGGGAAGAGAAAGCTGAAAACCCGGGCGACTTTGATCTGTTGCGCCATGTAGCTGTCGGCTGCATCCTCAAAGCGATGAATTTGCTGCGGCTCGCGGGCGAAGGCTTTGATGACCTTGATGCCCGCCAGGTTCTCCTGCAGGATGGTGTTCAGGCGGGAGAGACGGCGCTGCACCTCGGCGAACAGGGGCTGGGTCATCTTGCCGAAGACCATGAACATGACCAGGGCGATGGGCAGGATGGGCAGCACCACGAGGGTGAGCTTGACGTTGGTGAGGAAGAGGATGATGAGGGTTCCGGTGAGCAGCACCACGGCCTGGATGGCCATCAACATGCCCTGGCCGATGAACATGCGCACCTTCTCCACGTCGTCCGTGGCCCGCACCATCAGTTGCCCGGTCTGGTTGCGATCGTGGTAGCTGAAGGAGAGGCGCTGAATTTTGGCGTAGAGCTCGTTGCGCAAGTCGTAGGCCACGTTCTGGCTCATGGCCTGGGAAAGGAAAGTCTGGGCGAAGGCGAACCCGGCCCGGGCGACCGCGAAGACCAGAATCAGGCCCGCGGCCCAGAAGATGGCCTGCTCCGCGTTGTTGGCGAAGCGGTCGAATTGCTCGGGCGTCCATCCCACCTTCTCCAGCGCCAACGCCTGATATTGGGAGGGGATTTTGGCCAGTTGCTGGGCGATCATGCCATTGGTCACCGCGTCCAGGATATTCTGAACCATTTGCGGCACCATGAGCTGTGCGCCCACGCTGACCAGCAGCGCCAGATACGCCAGCACCGCCATCTTGCGATAATGAACGATGTATTTGATGGCCCGCCACAAAGGCTTGAAGCCAACTTTTTGCTTTTTTCCCCGCTTACCGCGAGGCATGGTCATGGATGCTTGCAAGGGGAAACTCCTTAGTGGGTAGTTGGTACCGGGTATTGGGTATTGGGTATTGGGTATTGGGTATTGGTATTGGTTGTTGGGTGTTCGTTGTTGGGTGTTCGTCCGTCCAAATATCCAATACCCAACATCCAACATCCAATATCTAATCTCTTTCCTTCCACATGAAAATTCGTGCGATCATTCTGTCATCGCCTCCGAATTTTCGGTGCAGCGGCGTTCAGAAAGGCCGCCATGCTGGACGATGGACTTGTAGAGCTTGCGCAGCAGCGCGATGAGCTGCTGACGCTCCTCGGGCGTGAGGTCGCTGGCCAACTCGTTGAGATAAGCCAGATGCTGGGGCGAGCGCTCCCGCACCAGTTCCCGGCCCTTTTCTGACAACTGGATGACGAAACTGCGGCGGTCGGTGGGCGAGACGGCCCGCGTCACCAGCCCCTGGTCTTCCAGCGAGCGCAGCAGGGAGCTGATGGTGTTCTTGGAGACGTTGCGGGCCTGGCTCAGCTCGGTGGGCGAGACGCCCGGCTTGCCCATCTCCTCGGCCATGAAGAGATGCAGCAAGATGCGCCAGCGCGGGCCGGAGAGATTCTCGTCCTTCATCCGGGCCTTGAACACGGTGTCGTAGCTGGTGGCGCTGAGCTTGATCAGCCGGGAGAGTTCTGCGCCGCTGACATCCTCGACGCCGAAGGACGCGATAATGTTTTTGATGCGATGGGTGTTCGGATCGTTCATTGCGTTGTTGCGGAAATTGCGGTCGTTGAGATGACGCCGAAGGTCTCTGACATCCGTCAGAAGGCGGCATGGTTCAGATCGTCCTTCCATCAGCTTTACAATTTCAATAGGGTCAACGCCTGGCAAAGCACGTCAAACGTAAAGCGTCAAACGTCAAAACGTGGCGAAAAAGGCTCTTTTTGACGTTTGACGTATGACGTTTGACGGAGAAATTGTAAAGATGGTTTTGAATGAGAATGAACCATGCCCAGAAGGCGTTTGCATTGGCGCGATTTAGTAACATGTCGAATTATACGCCATAGAACTAATCTTGTCAAGCCCCAAACGCAAAAAAGCCCTTCGGATTCAAAAATTCCGAAAGGCTTCGATGAGGTTGGACGGGCGTGGATCAGTCTTCCGACACCTGCCAGCGCCGCTCCAGCGCCCGCAAGCCCAGCGTCAGGGTGATGGTCATGATAAGATAAAGGTAGGCCACCACGTTGTAGGTCTGGAAAAAACGGAAGGTGCTGGCCGCGTACACCTTGCCCTTGAAGGTGATGTCGGCCACGCCCATCACCGAGACCAGCGAGGAATCCTTGATCATGGAAATGAAGTTGTTGCCCAGGGGCGGCAGCACCCGGCGGATGGCCTGGGGCAGGATGATGAAGCGCAGGGTCTGCCAATAGCTCATGCCGATGGCCCGGGCGGCCTCGGTTTGTCCCCGCCCGATGGATTCAATCCCGGCCCGAAACACCTCTGAGAGAAAGGCGCTGTAACCCACCGTCAGGGCGATGATGACACGCGAGGTGAAATCGATATCCCGCACGCCCAGGCCCGCCAGCTTTTCGCCCACCGCAGTCGCGCCGGCAACCCCGGAGCTGACCAGCCAATTGCCTACAAAGTTGACGCCCGCCACGATGCCGGGCGTGCCTGCGAAAACAATGATGTAGAGCAGCACCAGCATGGGCATCCCGCGGATGATCTCCACATAGAACGTCGCAGCTTCGGAGATGAGGCGGTGGCTGGACATGCGGGCGAGAGCCACCAGCAACCCCAGCGCCAAGGCCAGGGCGTAGGAAACCAGCGACACCTTGACGGTGATGCCGATGCCCGTCTTCAGCGCATCGAAAATGATGCGATAATTCTCGTCGGTGATGATGACTACGGCGAAGGCGACGCCCAGGATGATAGCGGCGAGGAGCCAGTAGGGCGTGCGATGATGAATCTCGGCCAAGGTGGAGCGCTGGTTGGGGTTTTTCTGCTGCTGGGCGGGAAATCGGGCAGGAGAGTAAGCCATGATGCTCTATCCTCGATATAGAGAACCGGGGACTGAGGACGAAAAACGGAGGCGAGCCGTCTTCAGTCTTCGGTCCCCGGTCGGTTTTATCACTCAGGTAACGAGAACGCCAGTTGATTCACGTCACTTATTGCGCTGCGCCGGGATCGTAGAGGAAGAACCAGCGGTTGTTCAGGAAGTCGAAGTAGCCGTCTTCGTGCATAGAGGCGATGGCGGCGTTGAAGGGTTCGACCAGATCGGAGCCCGGGGTGAAGATGAAACCAAAGTCCTCGGAGGCCAGAGGTCCGCCCACGATCTTCAACTTGTCGGGATTGGCGCCGATGTAGCCCTTGCTGGAGGCCGCGTCCATGAGCACCATGTCCACATCGCCGCTGAGCAACGCCTGCACGGCCGCGCCAAAGGTCTCGAACAGCTTGATGCGGGGATTCTGCTCGTCGCCGTCCAGCACGTCGTAGACCGCGGTGTAGAAGTTGGTGGTGCCTGCCTGAGAGCCGATGAGCAAGTCGGGATTGGCCGCGAATTCCTCGGGCGTGGAGAAGCGATCCTCATCCGCCCGCACCAGCATGAACTGCTGCGAGGTCATGTAGGGATCGGAGAAATCGACTTGCTGCTTGCGCTCGTCGGTGATGGTGATGCCGTCCATGCCCACATCGAACTGGCCCTCGTGCACGGCCGAGATCATGGTGTCCCAGGCCGTGACGTTCCAGTTGACCACGCAATCCAAGCGGCGGCAGATCTCCTCCATCGCGTCATACTCCCAGCCCATGGCCTTGCCGGTCTTGGGATCGACGAAGTTGAGGGGCACGTAGTCGTTGCCCGTGACGGCCTGAATGGTCTCGCCACCCAGGTCGGGCATGGTGTCGTAGATGTCATCGCCATTGGGATTGGTGAGGAAGAACCACTTCTTGTCGAGATAGTCCATGTAGCCGTCCATTTTCATGGTGGCGATGGCGATGTTGAAGGGGCGCACCAGGTCGGAGCCGGGCGTGAAGATGAAACCAAAATCCTCGGAGGCCAGAGGCCCGCCCACGATCTTGAGCTTGTCGGGATTGGCTCCGATGTAGCCCTGGCTGGAGGCAGCGTCCATGAGCACCATGTCTACATCACCGCTGAGCAAGGCCTGCACGGCCGCGCCGAAGGTCTCGAAGAGCTTGATGCGGGGATTCTGCTCGTCGCCGTCCAGCACCTCGTAGACAGCGGTGTAGAAGTTGGTGGTGCCGGCCTGCGAGCCGATGAGCAAGTCGGGATTGGCCGCGAATTCCTCGGGCGTGGAGAAGCGATCCTCATCCGCCCGCACCAGCATGAACTGCTCGGAGCGCATGTAAGGCACGGAGAAATCGACTTGCTGCTTGCGCTCGTCGGTGATGGTGATGCCATCCATGCCCACATCGAACTGGCCCTCATGCACAGCCGAGATCATGGTGTCCCAGGCGGTGACGTTCCAATCGACCACGCAATTCAGGCGGCGGCAGATTTCCTCCACCGCGTCATATTCCCAGCCCATGGCCTTGCCGGTCTTGGGATCGACGAAGTTGAGGGGCACATAGTCGTTGCCCGTGACCGCGTGGATGGTCTTGCCGCCCAAATCGGGCAAATCCCAGTAGGCGGTGGGGGAGATGATGTCGCCGCCTATGGGTCCCATGGTGGGCTCGGGCGCGGGGGCTTCGGTGGCCTCTGCCGCGGGCGCTTCGGTAGGCGCTGCGGTGGGAGCCTGGGTGGCTTCTGGGGCTTTGGTGGGCTCGGGCGCCTGGGTCGGGGCTTCGGTGGCCGCGGGTTGCTCGGCCTTGGGGGCCTCGGTGGCCGCGGGCGCGCCGCAGGCGGCCAGGGCGAGGGCCAACAAAGCGATGAGGAGGATAAAAGTCACTGTTCTTTTCACGCGTCAAACTCCTTATTGAGATGGCAATTTGGGATGCACCGGACATGCGGTGCAAAAGCAAAAAGGGGCGCAAATCACGCGCCCTGACATGGCCTCTATTCTGTCACGACCGAGCGCAAATGTCAACCCGCCCCACCAACCAAGACACAGCCAGAAATGAGCCACCTTCCCCATCCAGGCCATCAAACTTTGTCCCCTCCCCGCACCTTCTTCGCAAGGGAGGGGCCACTGGTTTACAGAGAATTTTTGTAACGACTAAGGTAGGCCTGCTGAGACAACGGTCAAGACAGCGTTCGTCAGTTTTGCTGTCTTGGCCGCTGGACCTGGCCCCCACCCCGGCCCTCCCCCGCTAGTCGCTTCGCTCCTTTGCAGGGGAGGGAGTCGCTGGTTTACAAAGTTTTTTGCAGGCGGAGAGGTCATCCCTCCCGCTTGCGGGGGGGGGGCAGGGGGACTTGTCGCAGCAGAAGCCAAGCCACCGAAAACAGACAGACTACCTTAGCAATTACAGAATTCTTGAGACGAGGACGCGGCGCTCCCGGGAATCACGCCCGGGTGGCGGCCTCCAGCAGCTTTTGGATGCGCTCCACCATCTGCGCCGGATCGGGATGGAAGCCCTCCAGCAGCAGTGCGTCTTCGTAAAGCTGCTCGATGGCCGCGTCGACGATGTCATCGGGTTCGCCCGCGGCCACGCGGCGGGTGAGATTGGCGACGATGGGATGTCCGGGGTTCAGCTCCAGCACCATCTGCGGCGCGCTGAAGTCATCTTCCATCAAGCGGCGCACCCGCTGAATGCCGGTGTCGATGACGCCTTCGGGCGCAGCAAGTCGGGCGGGGGCCGAAACCAGAATGCGGCTGGGGCGCACATCCGAGATTTTATCCCCCAGCACCTCCCGGACCCGGGCCGCCAGCTTCTCGAAGTCCTCGCCGGGCTCGGGCGGTTGCGCCTCGTCCCCTTGCTCCGGCGCTTCGATGTCGGCCCGATCCACGTTCTGGAACTCGAACTCCTCATACTTGCCGATAGCCTGGGGCAAAAACGCATCCACCGGCTGGTCGAAGTACAGCACCTCGATGTTCTCCTTGCGGAAGTATTCCAGATGAGGGCTGCGCTTCATGGCGGCCAGGCTTTCGCCCGTGATGTAGTAGATGACCTTCTGCTCGGGCCTGGCCCGCGCGATGTAATCCGCCAGCGAGATGAGCTCATCCTCGCTCCGGGTCGAATAAAATCGAAGCAGGGGAACCAGCTTCCCCTGATCCTTGAACTCGGTGGTGACGCCTTCTTTGATGAAGATGCCGAACTCTTGCCAGAATTCCGTGTACTTCTCGGGCTCCTTCTCCGCCATCTCGGCCAGCGCGTTCAGCGTCTTGCGGCTGAGCAAGGACTTGATTTTGCTGAGAACGCGGCTGCTTTGCACCATCTCCCGACTCACGTTCAGGGGGATGTCTTCGGAATCGACCACACCCTCGATGAAGCGCAGATAGCCGGGCAGCAGGTCCTTGTTGCGATCCTGAATGCGAATTTTGCGAGAGTAGAGGCGCAGACCGTAATCCTGTTTCAGGCCCAGCAAGGTGCGATCGAGCTTGCCGGGGATGAAAAGCAACGCGTACACCTGCACCGGCGCATCGGTCTGCACATGGATGCGAGTCAGAGGATCCTCGAAGGCCAGGGTGAGCTGCCTGTAGAACTCGTTGGCCTCCTCATCCGAAACCTGCGAGGGCGATTGCCGCCAGATGGCCTGCTGGCGGTTCACCGGCGTCTCCTCATCGTTCACATAGATGGGGAAGGTGATGAAATCGGAGTATTTGTGGATGATATTCTTGATTCGCCAGGCTTCGGCGAACTCCAGCGCGTCCTTCTTGAGTTTGATCTCGATGGTCGTGCCGCGGTGGGATTTTTCTGCGGGCATGAGCTCATAAGCGTCGTCGCCCGTAGAAATCCACGTCCAGGCCCGCTCGTCGGGGCGATAGGAGCGGCTGGTGACGCGAACCTCGTCGGCCACCATGAACACCGAATAGAAGCCCACGCCAAACTGCCCGATCTGATCGATGGCCTCGGGCGATTGCTGCTGCTCTTGCAATGCGTGGATGAATTGGGCCGTGCCCGAATGAGCGATGGCGCCCAGATTCTCCACCAGCTCATCGTGCGTCATGCCCACGCCCGTGTCGCTGATGGTCAGCGTCCCATTTTCGGGATCGCCAGTGATGCGAATCGCCAGCTCCGCGTCCGGGTCCAGCACCTCGCGATTCGTCAACATCTCGAATTTCACCCGGTGCAACGCATCGGACGCGTTGGAGATGAGCTCGCGCAGGAATATCTCCTGCTGGGAGTAAAGGGAATGGACGAGAATGTCCAGCAGTTGCTTGATCTCGGTCTGGAATTTTCTGGTTTCTCGGGTTTCTTCCTGGGCCACTGTCGTGGTCATGGGCTATTTCCTCCTACATTGAAATAGAACGTAACTACTAAGGTAGGCCTGCTGAGCCAACGTTCAAGACAGCGTTCGTCAGTTTTGCAGCCTTGGCCGCTGGGCCTGGCCCCCACCC
>JALWDV010000165.1 GCA_027036755.1 Anaerolineae bacterium | reverse complement strand
CCAGGTCGGGCTTGGCGCCGTCGGGCGAGAAGGAGATTCCCACGGGTGTTCGCCGACCGTCGAGGCCGATGAATGTTTTGGGGGCGTCGAGGTAGATGTTGACCACCATGCGGTGCCTGACGAAGTCATCGGAAGCGCCGGGCGTGGCGTTCAGTCGGTCGAAGACCTCTTTCATAATGGAGCGAACTGTTTTGGAATCTGAGTAAAATGACATAATCTTTTGGGGTGAGTGGAAAATTGGAAAACAATTGGCAACTGTTGGATGCCCGAAGCATCCGTTTGGTTGCATGGTTCATCCCGAGGAAGCCCTTCGCGGCTATCAAGTCGGATGTGTAAGCGGTCACTCAGAATTGGGCATTCATGGCGATCATTGTAGCACGCAGGAATGTAAAACTCAACGTGGCTCCCCACACTTCTCAGATTGGACGTTTTTGTATTTTTGAGTCCATTGACATCGAGCGTGTTTTGTGATGAAATGTTCTTCATATTACTTGAAGAAAGGTCTCGACCTTCAATGGAAGATTCTAAGCGCCTATTGGCGCTGCCGCCATCCCGGGGGCGGGTTTGGTGACGATGGGCATTGTGTTGACTGCTGTTGGGTTGCCATTGGATGGCATTGGCATCATCCTGGCAATCGATCGTATTCTCGATCAGTTCCGCACTGCTGTTAACGTCTGGGGTGACGCCACCGCGGGCGTTGTGATTGGTCGTCTGGAAGACGCCATTCATGAGGTTAAGGCGCCTTCTAAGGATTACGTAGTTACATCTACTTGAATCTAAGAGGAGTTTATCATGGAATTCCCACGCCAGATTGGAACTTTCTTATTGCATGATGTATTTGGACATTGGACATTTAAGGGCAAGGAGTTTGCCAGCGCCCAGTATATCCGCATTGGCAGCCGTATGAATCTTTATATCCGCACCATCGGCGACCAGAACGGCAATGTGAAATATGAATTGCAGATTCGAGACAGTTACATCACAAATATCGATTCGCTCCAATTGGCCGTGCGTTTGGCCGAGGAGATCATCGCCGAAAATAACGGATTTGTGAATTCGTTCGACTGATACTGTTTCGCACAGCGATTGCCGTCCATCCTTTCGCTGATTGGCAATGGAGATAATGCGCCCGTTGCTGCCATCCCCACTCGCTGATCTTCCGCTTGCGGTGGGGGTGGCAGTGCGGGCCCGTTGCGACGCCCCAAACCATTTGGTCATAATTCCTCCCATTCTATTTACTCACCCTCCCACCCTCTTCCTTTCTATTTTTTGTGCAGGTATTGTAAAAAGCGTGTGATCTCTTTCGCTCCCTGGCGGGCCAATCGGTGCGAAAATGTGGCGTTCCGCTGTTGCGCTAAATTTTCTGCAAAGATTTTTACAGTCTCCTCGCCGCTATGAGCTGGTTTGAATCCGAGGTCTTTGACCGCTTTTTGGGTGCTCATTGTCAGAGAGTCTCGTAGATACTCCCAGGGTATTGGGAGGATTGTCTTCGTCTTTGGCCCCACGCCCGGCGTCCAGCGAAGCCCCTGGACCGCGAGGGAGGGCGCATCGATGCGCGGCGTTCGGCAAACATGGAGCATGGCGTACAACGCTTGCGGTTCGGGCGCTGCGATATTGAAGATGCCGTCAGGACGTTCGAGCACCGCCCGAAAAAGCGTCGAAATGGCGTCGTCAAAGTGCAGCACCTGCATCAATGGATTATGGCCCGCCAGTGTTGGGGCGACGGGTAGCGCCAGATAACGCGTCAGCGGGGAGGGGTAGCCTCCGCCCAATATGTGGGCGAATCTTAGCACAGTGAGAACGATGTCGGGCGTTTGCCTGCGGAATCCTCTGAGGAGAAGTTCGATGGAACGCAGATGGCGAACGAACGCGTAGCGTGAGCGCACCTGGAATGGGGTTTCTTCCGAGGCTCCGAGTGCGCCGGGCCCGTAGATGAAGCTGCTGGAGGGAAAGATGATGTGCTCGACCTGCGCCTTGGCCGCGGCTTCCAATAATGTTGCAGTTCCCAGCACGTTGTTTTCGAAAATGGCTTCGCCGCGACGTTTGCGCCAGCGAAAAGCGCCGTGCAAAATCGTATCGACCCCCTCTGCTTTGAGAAAATCTCCGAGGAGGGGGTTGTGGATATCGCTCTGGATGAAGGTGATGCCTGGCGCGGGCCGGGGCAACGGCGTTACGTCCATGCCCAACACGCGCATGCCGCTTTCGGCGGCGAGTGCGGCGATTCGACGTCCCAATGGTCCCGCCACACCTGTGATTAACAACGTTTTCATGGTTATAAGCCCAGGGCGGCCAAAAGTTCCGGCAGTTTTTCCGCCATGGCTTCTCGCCCGTATTCGACATAAGACCTTTTGAATTGTGCGGCCAGGTGCTCCGCCAGATTAGGCGTCACCAGCACCGTGGCCCGCCCAGGGTCGCCCGCGGTGCGAGTGAGCATGTGCCCCAAAATCAACTGGGCGTATGCGATGTAGTTGCGAGGCATTCGCGACGCCCTGCCGAAGAGATTGACGGCCAGGGTGACATCCACGCCCATTTCCTGCACCGGCCCGATGGGCAGATTGTTGGAGAACCCGCCATCCACATAATACCGGCCATCCTTCTGGGCGGGGATGACGATGGGGGGCACGCTGGCGCTGATGCGCACGGCATGGGCCACGCTTCCCTCCCGAAAGACCCGGGGCTCGCCCGTCAGCACGTCGGCGCCCACGCAGATGAAAGGCAGCTTGAGATCGGCGAAGGTGGCGTGGTTCAGCCACTGGTTCATCAGCCATTCCAGCTTGCGGAAGGAGATGAAGCCGTAACGATTGAGCCAGGGCCGGGCCAGATGCAGCCAGTGGATGCGATACGCCACCTGGGTGATCTCCCGCACCGATTTGCCCGCGGCCACCGCGGCTCCGATGAGCGCACCCACGCTGGTTCCTCCCACCGCGTCGATGCGCACGCCCGCCTCCTCCAGCACTTGCAGCGCGCCGATATGCGCCAGCCCGAAGGCCGCGCCGCCGCTGAGGATGAGGCCGAGGCGTTTGGTTTGGGTAGTTGATGGTGGCATGAGAATGGCTGAGCTGGGATGGGGGAAACGGGCGATGGCGTCCAGACGCGTATCACCCCTATTTTTAGACGCGCATCACCCGTATTTTTTCCATCCGGCGTTCGGCGATCATCGCCTCGATCTCATCGTCCAACGGGGCGGCCTCGCTGCCGCGTAACAAGCCCAGCGCTTTCGAGAATGTGTCTTTTGGCCGCGCAATTTCTCGCTCTTCAGTGGGAGCCAGCGTGTGCAGGACGTCTTCCAACAGCGCGATTCGCTTATCCACTGGCCAGCGTCGCACTTGCGATAAAGTCGTATTCCTTGTTTATGGCGCTCATCAGCATCCTCTTTTTGTTTCAAGATGTGTGAGCATTATATCGCGATGGGAAAGGGGAACGCAATTCGTTTGAAAATACATCTATACAGGCCGCGGCAAGAAAGCGCCTGATGAAGCGACGCTGGTCATTTATACCAACCCATGTCATGCGTAAAGCGTCAAACGCTGGTTGACTGACAAAAGTCAGCTTGGCGTCTAAACCTACCGATTAAAATCAGGGCCAGAGGCGGCCCCCACCTTTTGTTCCTCCCCCGCTCCGAGACGGGTGGGGGAGGAGATAAGGAAGCCTGATTAGATGGGCCGCTGGTCGGCCTGCGCCGACGCTTCCAGCGCCCCTTTTGACGAGGAAAACAGCGTCCCCGCAGGGGACGGGCGGCGGAACGCCCGTGGAACCGAATTCATTCGGCGAGTGAGGCGACGCAATGAGATTTGTCAGTCAATCAGCGTCAATCGTCAGAAGGTTGTCGGCAGAGCAGCATCTTGCGATGAGACATGGCATCGTTACAGCAGGATGACGTTTGACGTTTCGGGGAGAGCATCTCCGCCTGCAAAAAAACTTTGCAAACCAGCGGCTCCCTCCCCTGCAAAGGTGCGAAGCGACTGGCGGGGGAGGGCCGGGGAGGAGTCGAAGCTCTGGCGGCCCGGCAGGGAAAGGGAACTAATTTCTGGACGAGTACTAAGGAGCGGCGCCGAATGTTGCACGTTGCCGAATTAAATCGGTCATCGTGGAGTCTGCCGCGCCCGCCCGGCGATGAAGTCTCCGAGCTATAAAACGGCGCTGAATGATTCCGGCCAGCCCCGCAGGGACGCTGTTTTTCGCTGGGAGCTAAACCTCCGAGCTACGGATGCGAAGCCCTACGGGCTGGCCATGGGAGTGCTACTGAACACTGATTACTGATGACTGATCACTGATTACTCTATTCGCGAGACTGGGCTACTGGCCCCAGAACATGATGACGGGCAGCCATTGCCGACTCGGCGTGGGGGTGGGTGTGGGCGTGGGCGTGGGCGTGGATTTCGCGAAGATGAAGCGATTGCGATGGGCTGCAAGAGGCGGGCGATCCCACTGAATGGTGTCGGGGGCGACGACCCGTCCAGTCTCAGACCAGGCCTCCATCGGCCCCAATCCCGCGGGTGCATCCGCCACCAATGTAAAGTAGGTGAAGTTCCATGGTTGAATGATATGGAAGTTAAAGTAGCCGCCCGCGTCGGAATGCGTGATTTTTTCCCAATCACCAGGTCCTGCGACGCCTGAGTTGCTGCCGTACAGATGTAGCGTGACGCCTTCCATGGGCGTCCTCATGGACTCATTTTGCCGATACACGAAACCATCAAATCGCCAGGCAGGGATAGGCGTGGCCGTGGGGGTGGGGGTCGGCGTCGGCGTGGCCGTGGGCGGTGTGGTGGGTGTGGCCGTGGGCGGCGTGGTGGGTG
>JALWDV010000164.1 GCA_027036755.1 Anaerolineae bacterium | reverse complement strand
TTTGCGCTGAGGGGCCGCGCCCGGCTGGTTCACCGTCGTTGGTCAGGCGCGGCCTGGCCGTCGGTGGCCCTCTCGTTCTCGCCGCCGAGGTAGACCGCGATGACGGCCAGGAAGAGGCCGCCCAGCAATCCCGCCGTCAGGGCCAGGGCCAGGTTCAGCAGCCAGTTGGGTTGTGATGGTTGTTCGGGCGGAAGCGCCTCCGCCACCTGCTGCACTCGCTGCCCCTCGACAATGCGTTTCACTTCCATTTCGATCTGCTTGTTTTCCAATGCCTTGACTGAATCGTACCACACGCCGCGAGTGCGCTGGATGTTCTCTTTCTCTTGCAGCAGTTTCGCCACTTCCTCCTGCAATGTCAGTAGATCGGCGTTCAGAACATCCAGGTCGGATTGCACTTGCTGCTGCAATGTTTGCAGGGTCTTGGTCAACGCAGCGGGCGACAACTCCCGAAGAGAATCGAAATCCAGGCCGTAGTGGGCCAGATTGGGCGTATCCAGTGTGGCGAGGTGGTTGTTTTCCTCGCCCTGCTCGGTGGCCGCCAGCACACGGGTGATCTTATCCAGAAACACGGTCAGATTGGCGACGTCGGATCCCTTGATGACCAATTCCTGCTTGATGGCGCTCTGATTGCCATAAAGCTGCTCGCCTTCGGCAGTGGTCAAGTCGCCGGTAAAGCCCAGTCCGATGCCGTGCTGCGCCCGAAACGCCCGCCATTTCTCATCCCACTCATCGAAGGATTGGCGGACGTCGCTGGCGGCGTCGGCAAAGGCGTCCTGGCTGCCTGCATAAAGGTCGGCGACGGTCTTGGGCAGGGCTGCGGCCAGGGCGTTGGCCAGCAGGGCCGCGTCATGGGGATCGGGCGCTTTGACGCTTATGGTGAACATCGATCCAGCTCCTGGCTTGACTGTGGTGGCCGCGATGAGCTCCTGTGGGTCGTACGCGCGGTTGAGCTGTCCCTCCACGCTGGATAACGCGAGCTCCGCGGTTTTTTGAGTTTTCACCAGCGGCATCACCTCGGCCCGCCAATCAAAGCGCAAGTCTACGATGTCATACACTTTGTTATCCCAGCGCCAGACCAGTTGCGGCTTGGGGGCGATCATGGTGGCGCTGGCCGTGTAGCGCACCGGGGTGAGGAAGGAAAACAGGATGGCCGCCAGCAGGGCGACCGCGGCGGGGATGACGATGAGTTTCCAGTGTCGTCCCAACCGGCGCAGATAAAGGGAAAATCGGAATGGCTGATCCATAAATCGTTATAGATAAAGAGAAGATGCGGCGATGAGAATGACGCCGACAACGGCTCCGATAAGCCAGCCTGCGATGACATCGCCGAGATAATGCACGCCCAGCGCCACCCGGGCCCAGATGCAGATCAGCGAAATGAACCAGAACAGCGCGGCGTATTGCGGGAAAATCCATGCTCCAAAAAGGGGCAGCGTGCCCATGCGGGTGGCGTGACCGCTGGGAAAGGCGTGACGGTCATAGCCTTTGCTGTAAAAACCATCCACTTCCTGCGGGCGGGGACGCTTGAGGGCGAATTTGATGCTATACGTGA